>NZ_JAAGPG010000180.1:0-15287 GCF_017104665.1 Burkholderia sp. Se-20378
GCCGAGGCCGACGGGATGCTCGCGGTCTCGGTGCTGCCCGGCTTCTCGCTCGCGGACATTCCCGCGCCGTGCATCAGCATCGTCGTGGTGGCCGATGGCGACCGGACCGCGGCCGATGTGGTGGCCGAGCGCATCGCGCGACAGATCTGGGACGCGCGCGACGACTTCGTCTACCGCAGCGCAACGCTCACCGATTCAGTTGAGCGAGCTGCAACGCTCGCGCGTGGCGCGGATCGCCCCGTGCTGATGCTCGATCACGGCGACAACTGCATGTCGGGCGGCCCGTGCGACACGATGGACCTGCTCGAAGCCGCGCTCGCGCACGGGCTGGACGGGATCGTCAGCGGGCCGCTGTGCGACCCGCAAGCCGTCGCGGCGCTGATCGACGCGGGTGTCGGCGCGACCGTCACGGTATCTGTCGGCAACCGCCTGCCGTCGCACGGCGGCGTGCGGCGCGCGCCGTTTCGAGCGACCGGCATCGTGCGCGCGCTCACCGACGGCGAATACGTGATCACGGGGCCGACCTACACGGGCCAGCGCGCGTACATGGGCCGCACCGCCGTGTTCGATATCGGCGCGGCCACGCTGGTCATCAGCGAGCGGACGCAGGAGCCGTGGGATCTCGGCGTGTTCGAGAGCGTCGGCGTCGATCCGCGCCGCGCGCGCTTCCTGCTGCTGAAGTCGCGGATGTATTGCCGGCCGGTGTTCGTGCCGATCGCGGCTGCGCTGGTCGAGTGCGACAGCCGCGGCGTGACGGGTTCGGACTACGGGCTGTTCCGCTACGAGCGGCTGGCGCGGCCCGTGTATCCGCTCGACGAGGTCGGCGAATGGTCGTCGTCCGGGGCACGCCGGGCGGATTGACGGAACCGGACCGGGCGCGAGACGCCGGATTCGCCGGCTTTCGGGCATCATGCGATGGCACCGACCCGTCGAGCCGCAGGGTCGATGCCATCCATTGTGTCCGCAACCGATCCGGAGAATCGACCGACATGCATTCGAATTCTTTTCGCCCGCGCAGCGCGCACCTGCTCGCCGCGCTGACCCTCGCCACGACGGCCGTTGCCGCCCACGCCGCCGACTGGATCGTGTCCGGCAACGACGGCAAGTACCAGCGCGTCGAGGGCCGCGACACCTATCTGGCCTCGCCGCCGGCCGACACGCTGACGCTGCTCGACGCCAGCACGTTCCCGCCGAAGGTCGCGCTGCAGGTCGACGTCGAGAACGGCATCCAGGGGCCGCCGCAGGCCGTCGCGATCACGCCCGACGCCAAAATCGCGCTCGTCGGCGCGCCGACGCGCTACGACACGGCCGCGAAGCAGCTCGTGTTCGATACGTTCCTGCAGGTCGTGAACCTCGACGCGGCGCCGCCGTCGATCACGCGCATCGAGCTCGGCACGCATCCGCAAGGGATCGCGATCGACCGCTCGGGCAAGCTCGCGCTGGTCGCGAACGTCGACGGCAGCGTGTCGATCCTGCGCATCGACGGCACGAACGTGACGCTCGACGGCAACCTGAAGATCGGCAAGAAGCGGCTGGCCGGGATCAGCTTCACCCATGACGGCAAGCATGCGCTCGTGTCGCTGCGCGACGAGCAGGGCATCGCGGTGCTGAACGTCGACGACGGCAAGGTGACCGACAGCGGGTCGCGCCTGAGCACCGGCGTCGCGCCTTACACGATCGACGTGTCGAGCGACAACCGCTGGGCGGTCGTCAGCAACGTCGGGCTCGCGGGGCTGCCGGGTTATACGGGCACGCTGGCGGGCGACGCCGATTCGGTCGCGCTGATCGACGTGTCGCGCGTGCCGTTCCGCACGGTCCAGTACCTGACGGTGCCGTCGCTGCCGGAAGGCGTCGCGATCTCGCCGAACGGGAAGTGGATCGCCGTGCAGGCGATGGAAGGCTCGAACCTGACGCCCGACAACCCGGGCCGCCACAAGATCGGCAAGGTGCTGCTGTTCGAGATCCGCAACGGACAGGCCGTGAAGGTGAGCGAGTTGCCCGGCGGCGAAGCCGCGCAAGGCATCGTGTTCACGGCCGATAGCCGGCACGTGATCGTGCAGTTCAACGTCGAACGGCAACTGGCGCTCTATTCGGTCGAAGGCGGCAAGCTGCACGATACGGGCAAGCGCATCGCGCTGACGGGCGGGCCGTCTTCGTTGAGGACGTTGCCGCGCTGACGCGCACGGCATTTGCTCGTTCAGTTCCGTCAGCTCATGCGGCGCCTGGATTTTCCGGGCGCCCGTCAATGCACACCCCCTGTGCGCCGCCGTTGCAACGCAACAAATGGCGGAAATTTGTACCCAAAGCCACTTAACTCCGGATTGTTTAGTTAAACAAACTGAAAATTCGGGAAACTTCGTGTAGTGAATAAACAGTCGTTGCGGCACTGTAAGCCCCTGGGAAGCATGTGACGTTCCCGGAGACAGGGCGGTGGAGGCGACGGTTGCGGCGGCAACGATCGTCGCCGGGTATTCGCATGTGACCAGTCGGCGCGGCGTCGCTTGGGGGGACCAGTCGACGTCACGCCGCGCGGCATCGACGTGCCGCGCAGGGCCGCAAGCCAGGCGGCGTGCCGGAATATCGTCGGCGCCGGATCAATCGTTTTAATTAACGGTACTAAACGAAAAAATGAAAAATCCACGACTCTTGCTCGTCGCCGCACTGACTTGCGCGGCGCTGGCCGCGTGTGGCGGCGACGATGTGAACGGTGTCCAGACGGCCAGCAACGGCGCGGGCGACACGCCGTCCACCGTGCCGCCGACCTCGGGCCCGTCCCAACCGTCGCAGCCGTCCCAGCCGGATCAACCGACTCCGCCGAAGCGCACCAACATGGCGTTGACGCAGTTCGTCAATCCGTTGATCGGCACGCAGGTCAACGACGATTCCGGCTACGCGGGCAACGTGAGCCCGGGCGCGATGGTGCCGTTCGGGATGGTGAATTTCGGGCCGAACACGCCGCGCTACAACTTCAACGGCTCGGGCGGTTACCTGTCGTCGGGCGGGTCGGGCGGCACGATCGACTTCTTCAGCGTGACGCACCTGAGCGGCGTCGGGTGCCCGGGGCAGGGCACGGTCGCGATGCTGCCGACCGATGCGGCGACGGCCGTCGCATCGGGCGGCCGGCCGACCGGCATCGGGTACAGCTATGCGGATGAAACGGCCGAGCCCGGGTACTACAAGGTGCGTCTCGCGAACGGCATCGTGACGGAGCTGAGCGCGACTGCGCGCTCGGGCATCGCGCGCTTCACGTACACGAACAAGGACAAGGGCTTCTTCTCGATCGATGCAAAGCTGAACGGCAACAGCGATTCGGGCAGCACGAAGGTCACCGCGAACAACGTCGCGCTGGCGCTTGCGAGCGACGGCAAGTCGATGAGCGGGCAGGCCGTGGCGCCCGCGTTCTGCACGCCGTACGGCACGGTGTGGAATGCGCCCGTGTATTTCTACGCGACCTTCGACAAGCCGCTGCGCAAGCAGGCGGGCACATCGGCGGTGAATACCGCCAGCAATGGCGCGGCGACGTTGCAGTTCGACCTGACCGACGCGGACCGGACCGTCACCGTGAAAGTCGGCGTCTCGTCCGTCAGCGTCCAGAATGCGCAAGCCAACCTGAAAGCCGAGGGCGAGAAGCTCGCGTTCGACGACGCACGCCAGAACGCGTCCGGCCTGTGGAACGACCGGCTCAACACGATCCAGATCGACCAGGCCGCGACACCCGCCGCGCTGAACGCGACGCAGAAGTCGAACCTGACGAAGTTCTACACGGCGCTCTATCGCGTGTTCGGCACGCCGACGCTCTACAGCGACACGAACGGCGAATTCCGCAGCATGCGCCAGCCGAGGAACGCGGACGGCAGCTATCCGAAGTCGGTCGACCAGACCGGCACCATTCCGCCGCGCGCGACCGCAAAGGTCGGCGATTACGCATTCCGGCGCGCCGACGGATCGCAGGGCGGCGCGGGCAACCACTACACGGGTTTCTCGCTGTGGGATACATACCGGTCGCAGGCACAGTTGCTGGCATTGCTCGCGCCGAAGGAATCGAGCGACATGATGCAGTCGCTCGTCGTCGACGCGTTGCAATGCGGCGCATTCCCGCACTGGGTCGACGGCAGCGACGACTCGACGCCGATGGCCGGCGACAACGCGCTGAACGTGATTGCGGGCGCGTACAAGTTCGGTGCGACCGATTTCGACCTGGTGTCGGCTGCCCGCCTGACGAAGCAGTCCGTGTTCGATCCGTCCAGCGCGTGCAACGACCGCACGAGCGCAGCGGGGCTCGCGAATTTCCTGACGGCCCACTACCTGTCGCAGAGCGACGATGGCCACTCGTCGTCGGCCACCATCGAGCGCGTACTGAGCGACCGTTCCGCGGCCGCGTTCCTGCAGGCGCTGCCCGCCAGCGTGCTGAACGCACCGTCGGTGGGCGTGACGGCCGACAACATCGGCTCGCTGTACACGCGGGCCGGGTGGTGGCGCAACATCTTCGACTACCCGAACAAGGTGATCGCCGCGCGCAACGCGCCGCCGGCCGGCTCGGCGCCCGGCACGCTGGGCACGCTCGTGCAGGGCTCGTTCCACGAATCGACGGAACCGAACTACTTCTGGACCTTCGCGCAGGACTGGAGCGCGCTGATCGACGCGATCGGCGGCAAGCAGGCGGCCGTCACGCGGCTGAACAACCTGTTTGCGATCACCACGCCGTTCTCGACCGTGCCATCCACCGGCGACCTGAACGGCGGCGAATCGTCGAACAACCTGTACATCGGCAACGAACCGTCGTTCCAGTCGCCGTGGGGATACAACTGGGCCGGGCAACCGAGCGGCGCACAGTACGTGCTCCCGATCATCATGTCGAAGTCGTTCACGACCGCGCGTGACGGGCTGCCGGGCAACGACGACATGGGCGCGACGTCGAGCTGGTACGTGTGGGCGGCGCTCGGCATGTTCCCGGTCATTCCTTCGGAGGCGGGGCTGGCACTGTCCACGCCGCAGTTCAGCGGGATCACGGTGTGGTTCGGCAACGGCAAGACGTTGCGGCTCGAAAGCGACAAGCAGGTTGCGATGGATAGCTCGGGGCGCCCGTCGTTTGCGTATGTCCAGTCGCTGAAGGTCAACGGCGCGGACTACGCGGGTTCATGGCTGCCGCTGGGCAAGATCGCCAACGGCGGCACGATGAACTACGCGCTGTCCGCGACGCCGACGCAGTGGGCGGCCGCCGACAACCTGACGCCGCCGTCCGGTCCGAACGCGGACTACACGCAGATGACGGCCGGCGGAGCGTCAGCGGCGACGCGCATGCGTCAGGCCGGCGCGCGATAAACACAAGCGGGCACGATGCGCAGGGGCCGCCCTGCGCGCCCGTTGAGACGACACCATCCGGGAGAACGACAACATGCAATCGCAATCGCGCCGGAAATTCCTGTCTTACAGCGCAGCACTCGCCGGCTCGGGCTGGCTCGCGGGCTGCAATGGTGATATCGATCCGGCGTCGGGCGCCGCCGGCACGCCGGGCGCCGATGGCCCGGCGACGGTCACGCCCACCGTGCCGGGCGTGCCGAACGACCCGGAGCACAGCCTGCTGGCCGCGCAGGAACTCGCGACGAACTGGACGTTCGCCTCGGCGCGCAGCCTGCCGGGCGCCGGCGGTGCGCAACTGTCGGGCGCGGCCGGCGTGACGGGCATGATGCCGGCGACGGTGCCCGGCACCGTGCTGAACAGCATGATCGTCAACGGCAAGTATCCCGATCCGTTCTACGGCCGCATCGTCACCGACACCATTCCCGATACGCTGAAGGACACCGACTACTGGTACCGGACGACCTTCGCGGCGCCGGCGCGGCAGCCGGGGCAGCGGCTGTGGCTGCGCTTCGGCGGCGTCAATTACTGCGCCGAGGTCTGGCTGAACGGCGCACTCGTCGGCAGGCTGGAAGGCGCATTCAAGCAGGGTGCGTTCGACATCTCGCGGCTCGTGCCGCAGGCGGGCGGTGCGGCCAGTCTCGCGGTGCGCGTGGTCAAGCTGGATTTCTCCGAAGGACCGCTGCTGCCGAGCTACAAGAGCGGCGTCACGCGCGGCGGGCGCAACGGCGGCCCGACCGGCGTCACGCTGAAGAACGGGCCGACGTTCTTTTGTTCGGCGGGCTGGGACTGGCTGCCGACGATCCCCGATCGCGAGCTCGGCATCTGGCAGCCGGTGACCTGGTTCACGACCGGCGCGGTGCGCATCGCGGCGATCAATGTCGCGCACACGTTGTCCACCGACCTGTCGCGCGCCGAGCTGCGGCTCGATCTCGAACTGGACAACGGCTCGGGCGCGGATCTCGTCGCGACCCTCGTTGGCACCATCGGCAACGGTGCGCCGTTCCGCCACGACATCACGATTCCCGCATCGAGCACGACGATGAAGGTGTCGCTCACGTCGTCGGATATCGCGGCGCTGTCGATCCGGCAGCCGCGCCTGTGGTGGCCGAACGGGTACGGCGAACCGAATCTCTACGCGGTGACGGTCGGGGTCGACGTGGCGCGCAGGCGCTCGGACGAGCGCACGCTGAACATCGGCCTGCGTCGCATCGAATACGCGCGCGACATCGGCATGGGCCAGCAGTTGAGCATCACGGTCAACGGCCTGCCGATCCTCGTGATGGGCGGCAACTGGGGGCTCGACGAGGCGTTGAAGCGCATTCCGCGCGCACGGCTGTTCAACCAGGTGCGGCTCCATCGCGACGCGAACCTCAACCTGATCCGCAACTGGAACGGGCAGAGCACGAGCGACGATTTCTTCGATGCATGCGATCGCTACGGGATCCTCGTCTGGCAGGACTTCTTTTTCTCGACCGAGGGAGACGGGTCGGGCCCGGCCAACGTGCCGCGCGATCTCGACGATATCCGCGACGTGATCGCACGCAACCGCCATCGTCCGTCGATCCTGCTCTGGTGCGGCGGCAACGAAGGTTCGCCGCCGCCGGCACTGGTCAAGGGGCTCGACGCGCTCGTCGCCGAGCTGGACCCGCAACGCCTGTGCCTCACGAGTTCGGCCGGCGATACGGGCGCCGGCGCGGTGAACGGCTATTCGTCCGGCGGCCCGTACAACTGGGCGTCGCCGCAGGCCGCGTTCAGCCGCGGATACGGCACGACGTCGGTTGCGTTTCACAACGAAGTCGGCTCGCATTCGATCCCGACGCTCGAATGCGTCGAATCGATGCTGCCGCCCGGCTCGTACGAATGCCCCGATGACTTCTGGGCCGATCGCGACATGAACGGCAACGGCGCGTACTACCCGGCGGTCGGCAAGCAGGGCGGCGCCGGGTACATCGCGATGACGGCGCTGCGCTACGGCACGATCCGGAATCTCGCGGATTTCGTGCGCAAGGCGCAGATGATGAACTACGAATGCATCCGCGCGATCTACGAGGCGAACGCGGCCGTGATGATCGGCCCGGTGGCCGGGAGGATCACGTCGCCGGCCACCGGCGTGATCATGTGGATGACGAACCCCGCGCAGCCGAGCTTCGTGTGGCAGATGTACAGCCACGACCTCGAGGAGCATGCGTCGTTCTTCGCGGTGCAGCACGGATGCCGCCGCGTCAATGCGATTCTCGATGCCGGCACAGCCGACGTGACGATCGCGAATCACACGGCGGCAGCCGTCACCGGCCGCGTCGAGATGCGCATCTACAACCTCGACGGCACGCTGAACAGCCGGACGACCGCGGATGTCGGCGGCGTCGCGAAGGCGTCGTATCGCGTGGTGGCGAATCTCGCGTCGGCGCTGGCTGCCGCGAAGTCGGACGTGTGCATCGTCGCGCTCGCGCTGACCGATTCAGGCGGCAATACGCTGGCCGAGAACGTCTACTGGCGGCAGCGCGACGGGGGCGACAACGCATACACGTCGCTCGACACGATGCCGGGCGCGGCCGTGTCGGTCAGCGCATCGTCGGCCGAGGCCGACGACGTGACGACGCGCATCACGGTCGACGTCGCGAACATCGGCGCCGCCGTCGCGCTGATGACGCACCTGCAGGTGTTCGATCCGTCGACCGGCGCGCGGGTGCTGCCTGCGTTCTACAGCGACAACTACCTGAACCTGGTGCCAGGCGGGAAGCGGCGGATCACGATCGACCTGCCGCATGCGGGCGGCGCGCCGGTGTCGCGCGTCGCGCTGCGCGTCGACGGCTGGCGGCTCGATCGCCCGAACTGCCGGCTGGGGCTCGGCGGCGTGCCGGTCGTGTTCAACGAGCGCGCGCTGGCGGTCGCGCCGGCGGTGCCGACGTTCGCGGCCTGCTGATGGTGACGTGTGCGTGATGCCGCGCAAGCGGCGGCGAGCCGGTGAAACGCCGCGTGCATGCGCGCGGCGTTCGTTGCCTGCCGGATGGCCGGCAGGCTGCTACTGCTTGAGGAATGAGGCGAGCCAGCGCGGTGTCGCCGCGCGATCGAAGACGACGTGCAGCGACGGATTGAATGCGCCATATTCGAGCCCGTGGCGTTCGGCAAGCAGCGTCAGCGATCGGGGCGTATGAAACGAGAGGTGCCCGTTGCGCGGCATGCAGTACCACCACTGATCGATGCCGTCATCGAGGATCTCCTGGGTGATCAGCAACGTCTGGAACAGCAGCGCGCCGCCGGGCTTCCGGTAACGCATGATCTGGTCGAAGAGGTCGAACGGTGCCGGATGATGCTCGAATACCTCGAACGACACGATCGTATCGAACTGGCCTTCGGGTGGAACCGGGTGCGAGAACGGATCGTACGACGTCACGTCCGTGAAGCCGCGCGATAACAGTTTCCGTTCCAGCAGGCCCAGCCCCGAGCCGAAATCGAGCACCCCGTCTTCCCGCATTTCCGGAAAGCTGTTGCAGATCAGGTCGGCCTGCTGTTGCGGACGGATCTCGAGATACTCGGGGTCGTGGCGCGCATAGTCGTCGTTATAGACATGCTGCGCGAAATCGTCGTGGGTCCAGCTGTCGAACATCGGGGCCCACGTGAAGCCGCATTGCTCGCAAGCGTGGTAGTAGACCGGAACCCCCGTATACGGGTCGACTTTTTTCCGGCCATGCAGTCGGCGCCGCCGCGCGAGAAATCGACCAGGCCGCAGAGGGGTGCGTGGGCCGCACACACTTTGCAGGCAATGGCCGCCGGGTGGCGATTCAGGTCGTGACTCAAATCCCGTTCTCCTGTTCGCCAGCGAGGCGTGCGTGTGACGGATGGTGCCGGAGACGCTATCACGGTCGCATCGGCCGTCGCGACCGCACGCGGCGGCGTGGCCAGGCGTGTCTACGGACGCAGCAGGTCGAACCCGCCGAATACGACGACACCGCTCAATACGATCATCGCGACGGAGTGCTGGCCGAAGTAGAGAATCGCGGCGGCAAGCCACGTCGTGATGCAGAAGGCGCCGATGCGGGCCATCGTGTGTTCCCCGAATGCGTGATGAAGGGCGTGCGCGCCGCACGGCGTTCACCGCCCGAAACGGCGAGCGGCGCCCACCGGCGGACGAAAAGGGCGACCCGCGCAGCGACGACCGCGGCGCCGGCACGTGTCGGGTGCCACGCCCGGAAGGGCGGGAGTCGAGGCCGGCGGCGTTGCGCACGCGTGCCCGGAGGCGACCGGCGCGCGCATCCCGCTGGCGAAGCCGCGATTTTACCAGCGCCACCGTGCCGCCAATCTGGCCCTTTCGTGGCCAAAATGCGGTGATCTTCCGTCAAATCAGTCCGGCCCCGATACTAAAGTTTTGTGTGACGAATGCCGTAAACGAGTTGGAAGGCAGTTTCCCCCCAGTCACGATTCGCTTACCGACATACGGACCGACACGATGCAGATCGATTTCTCCACGACCACACGCTCCCCGCTGGCGGACGGCAGCCTGAACGCGAACGCTTCGTCCGGCGCCACGGCGGCGACGTCGGCCACGCCCGCCGCAACGTCATCCACCGATGGCGCGACGGGTACCTCGGGTGCAACGAGTACGACGGGCACCACGGGCACGAAGGATGCGACCGGCGCCTCTGGCCAGACGCTTGGCGCATCGGGCGCGTCGTCGGACAGCCCGGCGGTCGCCCAGCTGAAAGCGCTGATCGACCAGTTGCAGAAACAGCTGGCCACGATCGAGCGCCAGATGGCGAGCGCGGCGCAGCGCGCGAAGGACGACCCGGCCGCGGCGATCGAACAGCAGTCGCTGAGTGCGAACGCCAGCGCGATCTCGGGGGCGCTTTCAACCGCGATCTCGCAACTCGCGGCGGCGATCGAGAAATCGGGCGGCTCGCAGGCGGGCGGGCTGGTGTCGACGCAGGCCTGACCGGCCGCGGCCGCGTCGGCCGCACGCATTACAATCGCAAGCACGTCTCTCTCGAAAGGACGGCTGAACGATGAATGCGGAACTCAACGACGACGACCTCGCCCGCTTCGAGTCGCAAGGCGGTACGCCGCTGCCGGCGGCCGACGAACAAGGATGGCTGGAACACGACGGCGCGCGCATCTGGCACGCGTCGTTCGGCCAAGGCCCGGCGGTCGTGCTGCTGCACGGCGGCCTCGGCCACGGCGGCAACTGGGGCAACCAGGTGCCGGCGCTGCTCGCGGCCGGCTATCGCGCGATCGTGATCGACAGCCGCGGCCACGGCCGCAGCACGCGCGACGACCAACCCTATTCCTACGAACGCATGGCGTCGGACGTGCTCGCGGTCCTCGACGCGCTGCACGTCGACCGTGCGCGCTTCGTCGGCTGGAGCGACGGCGCGTGCATCGCGCTCGTGCTGGCCGATCGCGCGCCGGAACGGGCGGCCGGCGTGTTCTTCTTCGCGTGCAACATGGACCCGAGCGGTACGAAGGAGATCGTGCCGGGCCCGCTGCTCGACCGCTGCTTTGCGCGGCACCGCAAGGACTACGCGGAACTGTCCGCGACGCCGGACCAGTTCGACGCCTTCGTCGCGGCGGTCAGCGAAATGATGCGCACGCAACCGGATTACCGCGCGCAGGATCTCGCGGCGATCGCCGTGCCGGTCACGATCGTGCTGGGCGAGCACGACGAATTCATCCGGCCCGAGCACGCGGCATACCTGGCGCGCACGATTCCGGGCGCAACGCTGACGACCCTGCCCGGCGTGAGCCATTTCGCGCCGCTGCAGCGGCCTGCGCGGTTCAACGCGGCGATGCTGGCGTTTCTCGAGCGGCTGCCGGGGTGAAGGTCGCGCGGCCCGCTGGCGGCCGCGTTATCCACCGCATTGCCGATTTCATCAGTTCGACGAAAGCGGTCCTACCCGGTCCTGTTCGGTGTGCGGGTCGAAAGACAGCGCGACGCGGCCGAAAAGTATCGCTGGGCTGCGGACAAGAGAGTGGGCCTGAAGTGAATGCGGTGTCTCGCATGATCGAGATACCAACGCGGCGTTGAACATTCTCCGATGCGGACGTGCATCGCCAGGCGTGGGAACCCCCTGCCGCCCGGCAGGAACGGCGCCAAAAGTTTTTCTTTAGGCTCGCGCAACATATCGTCGATTGTTGGCGGCGGGCAGGCAGGGGATAGTCCTGCTTCGGCAGGCCGGCCACTGCGATTTCCGCATGGCGCGGCCGGATCCGTTGTCCACGCAACCATCAGAAATCAAAGGAACCGCAACCATGCGATTCAACGCGACACGCTTCGCCGCGACCCTGTTCGTCGCCGCGTGCGCCACCGCCACGGCCGGCCGCGCGGCCGCCGCCACCCAGGACGACCTCCACGACACCGTGACCCGCTACATCGCGCCGCTGATGAAGCAGTACGCGATTCCCGGCATGGCGATCGGCATCGTCGCCGACGGCAAGCCCTACGTGTTCGACTACGGCGTGATGTCGACGCAAACCGGCAAGCCCGTCACCGGCGATACGCTGTTCGAAATCGGCTCCGTCAGCAAGACGCTGACCGCGACACTCGCGGCCGACGCGCAGGAGGGCGGCGAACTGTCGCTGGCCGACCCGGCGGGCAAGTACCTGCCCGCGGTGCAGGGCAAGCCGTTCGGCGTCGTGACGCTGCTCAATCTCGGCACGCACACGCCGGGCGGCATGCCGCTGCAGGTGCCGGACAGCATCCGCGACGACGCGGGCCTGATCCGCTATCTCGACGCGTGGCGGCCCGCGTATGCGCCGGGCACGTATCGCACATACTCGAACGTCGCGATCGGGATGCTCGGGTGGCTCACCGCGAAGGCGATGCACAAGGATTTCGCGGTGCTGATGGAGCAGCGGCTCTTTCCCGCGCTCGGGATGACGCACACGTACATCAACGTGCCGGAAGCACGCCAGGCCGACTATGCGCAGGGCTATACGCAGGACGGCAAGCCGATCCGGATGACGGGCGGCATGCTGTGGCAGCCGGCCTACGGCGTGCGGACCACGGCGGCCGACCTGCTGCGCTTCGTGCAGGCGAACATGGGGCTGATCGAAACCGCGCCGCGCCTGCAGCGCGCGCTCGAGCGCACGCACACCGGCTATTTCCGCGCGGGGCCGCTGACGCAGGACCTGATCTGGGAACAGTATCCGTATCCGGTCGCGCTGCCGACGCTGATCGAAGGCAACTCGATGAAGATGCTGCGCGACGGGGTAGCGGCCACCGCGATCAAGCCGCCGCTCGCGCCGAGCGCGGATACGTGGATCAACAAGACGGGCTCGACCAACGGCTTCAGCACCTATGTCGCGTTCGTCCCCGCGAAGCGGATCGCGATCGTGATGCTCGCGAACCGCAGCTATCCGAACGAGGATCGCGTGAAGGCCGCGTACGGGATTCTCGGCGCGCTCGACGGCCGGCGGTAACGTTTCCACCGAAAAGTCGGCCGTTTCACCCGGCCGGCTCTCCCCAAAAAAACTGATACCTGTATCGGCGCGCTTCTGCAAAACGAAATACGTGCATCGCATCCCCTGAGCAGAATCCGGGCAGATCTCCGGGCGTGTCCGGATAGTTCAGTCAGGGGGAAACATGAGGAAGACCACTCTCGCGCGGCTGCTGTGCGGGCTGACCTTGGTCAGCGCGCTCGGCGCATGCGGCGGCAACATGGATGGCACGGGCGCGGCAGGCGCGTCGGCGAACGCGGCCGGCGGGTCCGGCGGCACCGACAACGGCAAGGGCAACGGCGGCAACCCGCCGGGCCAGCAGGTCGCGAACCGCGCGCTCGTGATCGAGCTCGACGGCGTCACCTATGCGGCACTGCAGGCCGGCATCGCGGGCGGCACGCTGCCGAACCTCGCGAAGCTGCACGTCGCGCCCGCCTACAGCGGCGGCGTCAACGGCCTGCTGTCGCAGCAGCCGAACCTCGACACGCCGAGCTGGGCCACGCTGCTCACCGGCGCGTGGGGCAACCGTCATCAGGTGCTGTCCGACGCACCGAACCAGGCGCTGCAGGCGCCGACCACCTTCGACACGCTGAAGACCGCGAACGCGGGCCTGCTCGGCGCGGCCGTCGGGTCGCCGGCGCTCGCGTCGTTGCTGACCACCGGGCGCAATGCGGGCAGCCTCGACACGCTCGCGAACTGCGCGGCGGTCGACAGCTGCGTCACGCAGCAAGGCGCCACGATGATCCAGCAGGGCTACTCGCTCGTCGTCGCGCAATACCACTCGGCGCAGGATGCCGCGCTGAACTACGGCCTCGGCGCGTCGGCGTACGCGAATACGCTGCAGCAGCTCGACGCGGCCGTCGGCGCGCTCGTCGCCGAAACCGCGAAGCGCAACAAGGAGAACTGGCTGGTGGTCGTGACCGGCGGCCACGGCCTGAACGCGGCGGGCGGCAGCGACGGCCTGCCGCTGCTGTCCGAATCGACGACCTTCATCGCGATGAACCAGGCCGACAACGGGCGACTGGGCAGCGCCGCACAGCCGGCGTCGCTGGCCGACCTGCACACACGCGCCAGCATCGCCGATGTCGCGCCGACCGTGCTCGCGCAACTCGGCGCGCTGCCCGCGCCTTCCGCATATGAAATGGACGGCGGCGAACTGATCGGCACGCAACCGGTGTCGCAGCTCGCCGGCGCGGCGAGTACCGACGGCCACAGCGTCGTGCTGACGTGGGCGGCGCCCGCGAGCGGCGCGATCACGGTGTACCGCGCGGGCCAGCAGATCGCGACGCTGCCGGCCGGCACGACGACCTACACCGACAGCAATCTCGGCCTGACCGCGGCCGGCACCTACAGCTTCGACTACGTGGTGACGGCGGGCGGTGCGCCGCTCGGCAATATCGCGCAGATCGCGTACGTGCCGCCGCCGCCCCCGCCGCCGCCGCTCGCGACGACGCTGAAGAACGGTCTTGCGTCGTACTATCCGTTCGGTGCGCTGCCGGCCGTCGATGCGCTGAACGCGAGCACGATGGGCCCGTTCTCGGCCGCCGCGAACGGCGGCTCGCTGACCGCCGATCCGTTCGGCGGGCAGGCGCTGCAGGTGACGACGCAGACCGTCGACACGAGCGGCTACGATGGCTACAAGCTCGTGCAGAACGCCGATATCGCGACGCAGGCGCAGTTCACGATCGGCATGTGGCTGAAGACGCCGTGTACCGACGTGGTCGGTTTCGGCACGCCGGTGTTCGCGAACAAGAACTGGCAGAGCGGCAAGAACGCGGGCCTCGCGATCGGGCTGTTCCCGCAGGCGTCGGGCGCGCCGTCGGGCACCTGCAACATCCAGTACAACGCGGGCGACGGCACCACCCGCAACGACCTGAAGACGATGAGCGTGACCGCGAACCAGTGGGTGTATGCGGCGTTCGTGATCGACACGGTCGGCAAGACGATGACCGCCTACACGTTCGACCCGGTGCTCGGCGAGCAGAAGCAGAGCACGCCGCTCACGGTGTCGGCGGCCGCGCTGCCGGGCCTCGGCACGAAGACGTTCGGCGTGAACGAGGACGGCACGGGCCAGTACCACATGCTCGCGTGCGGGTACCCGGCGAGCCACTACAGCGGCGGCTACACGGTGAACGCGTGCACGACGGTCAAGCCGAACGTGGAGAGCTTCTCCGACGTCGCGATGTGGAACCGCGTCGTGACCGAAACCGAACTGCAGTCGGTCGCGGGCTCGGGCAAGCCGCTGTCGACGATCCTTCACTGACGGAGTGCCGACATGACCCTGACGAACCTGCGCCGCGTGCGCGTCGCGCTTGCCGCCTGCGTGCTGAGCGCGCTGGTCGCCGGCTGTGGTGGCGACGATTCGGGCGGCACGGCCGCCAGTGTTGCGAAGGCGAGCGCCGCGCCGGCAGCTCGGCAGAGCGTCGTGTAGGGAAAGCGTGTGCGCCAGCGTGTGCGTGTAGTGGCTCGCCGGGCGCTTAATAACAAAAACAACA
>NZ_JAAGPG010000181.1:0-15223 GCF_017104665.1 Burkholderia sp. Se-20378
GCGCCTGCACGACGAGCGCGGCGAACAGCGCGAGCACCCACGCGATCCCGTACACGCCGGCGACCGGCGCGAAGCCCGCGAACGGGCCGTCGACCTGCGGATAGCCGCTGGCGAGCCACGGGAAGCCGGTGAACAGGGTGCCGCGCAGCCATTCGCCGAGTGCCCAGGCGCTCGCGAACGCGAATGCGCCGTGCCAGGTCGGCGAGAACGGCCGCGGGTCGGGCGTGCGGCGATGCCACGCATGGCCCGCGCAGAACGACCACAGCCCGGCGGAGAACGCCGGGTACAGCGACAGGTACAGCGAGAACAACACGAGCGCGCCGCCCGCGAGCGGCGCGGCCATCTCGCCGTACACGTGCATGCTGATGTAGAGCCACCAGATGCCGGTGATGAAGTTGCCGAAGCCGAACGCGCCACCGGTGAGCGCGGCGCTGCGCCAGCTTGCGGTGCGCGTGAGCTGCGCGAAAAACCAGACGAATACGACGAGCTGCAGCCAGCCGCCGTGCGGCGTCGGTGCGAAGCTGAGCGTATTGGCTGCGCCGGCGAGCAGCGCGGCCGGGTAGTGCCAGCGCGGCAACGCGCGGCCGGGTGTCGGCGCGAGCAGGCCGCCAGCCGGGCGGGACAGGATCGGATCGTCCATGTGAAGCGAAAGTGGGCGAGCGGTTGTGGAACGCGCGGCTGGCGCGCGACGGTCAGTCCTCGTGCGAGGCTTCGGCGCGACGGCTGGCGAGCGGATTGCGGCGCACCAGCAGTACGTGGACCTGGCGCGCATCGCCGCGCTGGATCTCGAACACGAGGTTGCCGAGCTGCAGCTTCTCGCCGCGATGCGGGACGCGGCCGAAATGATGCGTGATCAGCCCGCCGATCGTGTCGACTTCGTCGTCGGGGAAATCGGTGCCGAACGTCTCGTTGAACTGTTCGATCTCGGTGAGCGCGCGCACGCGATAGCGGCCATCGGGCCCCGAGATGATGTTGCCGGCTTCCTCGTCGAAGTCGTATTCGTCCTCGATGTCGCCGACGATCTGCTCGAGCACGTCCTCGATCGTGATCAGGCCCGCGACGCCGCCGTATTCGTCGACGACGATCGCGAGGTGGTTGCGGTTCACACGGAAGTCGTGCAGCAGCACGTTCAGGCGCTTCGATTCGGGAATGAACACGGCCGGGCGCAGCATCCCGCGCACGTCGAATTCCTCTTCGGCATAGAAACGCAGCAGATCCTTCGCGAGCAGCACGCCGATGACGTTGTCGCGGTTCTCCTCGTACACGGGGTAGCGCGAGTGCGCCTTCTCGAGGACGAACGGGATGAAATCTTCAGGCTTGTCGGCGATGTTGATCGCGTCCATCTGTGCGCGCGGCACCATGATGTCGCGTGCGCACAGGTCGGATACCTGGAACACGCCTTCGATCATCGACAGCGAATCGGCGTCGATCAGGTTGCGCTCGTGGGCATCCTGGAGGATTTCCAGCAGCTCGCCGCGGGATTCGGGCTCGGGCGAGATGAAGTCGGTCAGGCGCTCGAGCAGCGAGCGCTTTTCTTGCGGTTTGTCGGTTGGCTTACGACTGGGATACGAATCGTTCATGGTGGTGCGCCCGGGTCATGCCGGAGCGCGCTGTCACGGAGTAGGCAAGGATACACCAAGGCCACGACGCGACCGTGTCACACCGGCCGCACGGCCAGGGTGGGCAGCTCGCGCGGGCCCCGCTCGCGGACGGCCGCGCCGGGCGCGACATCGTCCTCGGTTCCATCCTATCTCAGAAAAGGGCGGCGGGGCAGCGGCGGCAAAAAACGGGTGCGGAAGGGGCGGGGCGCCATGACGCGGGAAAACGTCCGGCCGGGGCAGCTTGCGGCGGCATTCTGTCGCACGCGGACTTCGCCGCGTCGCGGATCAGAACCGCATGCCGGCCGAGCAGCCTCCGGCGGCCGCGCCGTTGGTCGCGGCGCCGCCGCAGCCCAGTATTCCGCAGCCGGACAGCACAACGCTTGCGGCGACGATCAGTGCGGCAACCTTGCAACGCGACCAGCGTGACGGTTTCATCGGGAGTGCCCTCGTTCGAATGCGCGCGCGGCGCGACAGCGCGTGGCGGCAAGCCGGGCGCCGGGCCGCGTCAACGGCATCGCGCGAGCAGCCCTTCCAGTGCGCGATCGGGGATGCCGCTCGCGCGCAGCGCGTCGACCGTGCGGCTCACGTAGTCGAGCGTCGTGCCGTAGCGGCCGGCCGCGCAGCCGAACACTTCCTTCACGACGGGATCGGTCAGCTTGCCCGTGTAGGTCGGCGCGTCGCGGCGCATCACGAACGCGAGCGCGTTCACGCGTTCGCCGTTTTCCAGCGAGCACGGCAGCCACGCGGGCCGGTACGAACCCATCGGCATCTCGCGTTTCCACAACGTTTCGAGGTGCGGCTGCGCGGTCGGGCCGGCGAGCCGGAATGCGATGCCCGAGCACGAGCCGCCGCGATCGAGCGCGAGCACGAGGCCCGGGCGTTCAGGGGTGCCGCGGTTTACGCGCGACCACAGGTAGAGCCCGCGGTGATAGCCGTGCACCTTGCCGCGCACGGCGGTGACGGTCGGCAATCCCGGGTTCCAGATCAGCGAGCCATAGCCGAACAGCCAGAGATCCTGCTGGCCGTCCCAGTCGCGCATCGTGTGCGCGAGCGAGGCCGCGAGCTCGTCTTCCGTCAGCAGGCGCCCGTCGCCGATCGACGGCGGGTAGGCAGGCGGGAGCGTCGCGGCGTTGCGCATCGTGCAGATGGCTTACTGGTACGGGTTCGGGAAGCCCAGCTTCGCGAGGATGTCGACTTCGAGCGCTTCCATTTCGGCCGCGTCCTCGTCGCTCGTCTCGTGGTCGTAGCCCTGCGCATGCAGCGCGCCGTGCACCAGCAGGTGCGCGTAGTGGGCCGTGAGCGGCTTGCCCTGCTCGTGCGCTTCCTTCTCGACCACCGGGCAGCACAGCACGAGGTCGCCGATCACGGTGCCGTCGGGCGCCGCGTCGTACGCGAAGGTCAGCACGTTGGTCGGGTAGTCCTTGTGACGGTAGCCGGCGTTCAGCGTGCGGCCTTCTTCTTCGCCGACGAAGCGCACGGTGAGCTGCGCGCTGGCGAACAGCGCCGGCTCGATCCATTCGGCGATCAGCTTGCGTTTGGGCAGCGTCTTGCGCACGTCGCTCGTGATTTCGTCGCCGTACTGCACGGACAGATCGAGCTCCAGCTCGCGCAGCGCGTCTTCGGTGTCGTCTTCGCGCGGTGCGGGCTCGGCGCCCACGTGCAGCGTCACGCTGTCGTAGTGCTCGGGCTGCAGCGCGAGCTTCGCGCGCATGGCCGGATCGTTGTGCTGCGCGACGATCGCGACGGCGGCTTCTCCAGAACTGCCCGACAGGTCGAACATCAGGCTGCGGCCATCCGGAAAGTCGATTCGCAGCCCTTGCGCGTTGACGGTCCGGGCCTTGCCCTTCGCATCGAACAGCGAAAGACGGGGGGAGGCGGGCGCGGCGGACTGGGCGCGCCCGGACTTGCGAGAACGGGAGGATTTCATGACGCGTGCGGCGATTAGGACGCGTTGAGGATACACCAAACGGCCGATCGCACCCGAATTCAGGCAGGCGAAAAAAAGCCCGGCGCGCCGTCTGGCGGGCCGGGCCGGGCTGTCGGGTCAGGGCGGCGTGCGGGCGCCGCCGGCCGGTCAGCCGTCCTGGTGTTGCGCGTGGAATTCGTCGTATGCCTCGACGATGCGCGCGACGAGCGGATGGCGCACGACGTCCGCGCTCGTGAAGCGCGTGAGTGCGATGCCGCGCACACCGTTGAGCACCTGCTGCGCCTCGACGAGGCCGCTCTTGTGGCCGCGCGGCAGGTCGACCTGGCTCGTGTCGCCGGTCACGACCGCCTTCGAGCCGAAGCCGATCCGCGTGAGGAACATCTTCATCTGCTCGGGCGTCGTGTTCTGCGCCTCGTCGAGGATGATGAACGCGTGGTTCAGCGTGCGGCCGCGCATGTACGCGAGCGGCGCGATCTCGATCATCTGGCGCTCGAACATCTTCGCCGTCTTGTCGAAGCCGAGCAGGTCGTACAGCGCGTCGTACAGCGGACGCAGGTACGGGTCGACCTTCTGCGCGAGATCGCCCGGCAGGAAGCCGAGCCGCTCGCCGGCCTCGACGGCCGGGCGCGTCAGCACGATCCGCTTGACCTGGTCGCGCTCGAGCGCGTCGACCGCGCAGGCGACCGCGAGGTAGGTCTTGCCCGTGCCGGCCGGCCCGATGCCCAACGTCACGTCGTGCGACAGGATCTGCTTCAGGTACTCGCGCTGCGCCGGCGTGCGGCCGCGCAGGTCGGCGCGCCGCGTGTAGAGCTTCGGCGCGGGCTCCTCGTCCGGCTCGCTGGCGTCGAGCTGCACGACCGGGTCGTCGAACGGATGGTCGGGATCGCCGCGAAAGCGCACGTCGAGCGTGTCCTGGCGGCCGTTGCCGGCCGTGTGGCGCACTTCGACCAGCGCGAGCTGGATGTCGTCGACCGACAGCGCATCGCGCGCGCGGTTGTAGAAGTTCTCGAGCGCGGCGAGCGCGAGCTTGGCGCCGCGACCGCGGATCGCGATCCGGTGGCCGCGTCGCGACAGCGTGACGTCGAGCGCCTGTTCGATCTGCCGCAGGTTCTCGTCGAGCGGGCCGCAGAGGTTGGCGAGGCGCGCGTTGTCGTCGCGCGGCGCGACGAATTCCAGTGCTTGGGTCGGCTTCAAAGTGGCGTCGGGCTCCTGTTGAGCGTCAGTCAGTGGGTGGCCGCGCTCGCGTCGTCGCTGACGAGCACGAGCTCGCCGCGCAGCGAATGCGGGTACGCATGGTTGATCTTCACGTCGATCATCTGGCCGATCAGGCGCGGGTGCGACGCGAGCGGCGCCGGGAAATTCACGACCCGGTTGTTCTCGGTGCGGCCTGCGAGTTCGTTCGGGTCCTTGCGCGACGGGCCCTCGACGAGGATCCGTTCGACCTTCCCGACCATCGACTGGCTGATGCGCGCGACGTTTTCTTCAATAGTCGCCTGCAGATGTTGCAGGCGTTTGAGCTTCACTTCACGCGGCGTGTCGTCGTGCAGGTTCGCGGCCGGCGTGCCGGGGCGCGGGCTGTAGATGAACGAGAAGCTGGTGTCGTAGCTCATCTCGTGCACGAGCGCCATCATCTTGTCGAAATCGTCCTCGGTCTCGCCGGGGAAGCCGACGATCATGTCGGTCGACAGCGACAGGTCCGGGCGGATCGCGCGCAGCTTGCGGATCACCGACTTGTATTCGAGCACCGTGTAGCCGCGCTTCATCGCCATCAGGATGCGGTCGGAGCCGTGCTGGACGGGCAGGTGCAGGTGGCTCACGAGCTTCGGCACCTTCGCGTAGGTGTCGATCAGGCGCTGCGTGAATTCCTTCGGGTGCGACGTCGTGTAGCGGATCCGCTCGATGCCGGGGATGTCGGCGACGTATTCGATCAGCGTCGCGAAATCGGCGATTTCCGACGAGCCGGCCGCCAGCGCGCCGCGATACGCATTCACGTTCTGGCCGAGCAGCGTGACTTCGCGCACGCCCTGGTCGGCGAGGCCGGCCACTTCGGTCAGCACGTCGTCGAGCGGGCGCGACACTTCATCGCCGCGCGTGTACGGCACCACGCAGTAGCTGCAGTACTTCGAGCAGCCTTCCATGATCGACACGAACGCGCTCGGCCCCTCGACGCGCGCGGGCGGCAGGTGGTCGAACTTCTCGATTTCGGGGAACGAGATGTCGACCTGCGCACGGCCGCTCTCGCGGCGCGCGTCGATCATCTGCGGCAGGCGATGCAGGGTTTGCGGGCCGAACACGAGGTCGACGTACGGCGCGCGCGACACGATCGATGCGCCTTCCTGGCTCGCGACACAGCCGCCGACGCCGATCAGCAGGCCGGGCTTCGCTTCCTTCAGTTCGCGCACGCGGCCGAGATCGGAGAACACCTTCTCCTGCGCCTTTTCACGCACCGAGCACGTGTTGAACAGGATGATGTCCGCGTCTTCCGGCGTATCGGTCTTTTCGAGGCCTTCGGCCGCATTCAGCACGTCCACCATCTTGTCCGAGTCGTACTCGTTCATCTGGCAGCCGAAGGTCTTTACGTAAACTTTCTTGGTCATGGGGGTTCGCCGTTCGCAGTGGTTGACCTGGGGGCGTCGTCTATAGGGTGAATCGGGACGGCCGTGCGCTGCACGCGGATGGCGCGCAGCCAGCATGAAAAGCCGTCGGGAAAGCCTTTCATTATAGCTTTTCATGCTGGCCGGGACGGGGGGCGGGTTGCGGCCGCGCGACGCCGTCCGTCACGTTCCGACCCCTGAACGGTGGCGTGCCGGCCGTCAGCGGCACGCGTTCAGCAGGTCTTCGTGCGCGGCTTCCTCGCGCGCGAAGCGTTCGGCGAGAAAGTCGAGCAGCACGCGCACGCGCGGCGCCATGTAGCGCTTGCCGGGATAGATCGCGTGCAGGGGCGCGCTCTGGTGCCGCCAGTCGGGCAGCAGGACCTTGAGCCGCCCGGCGCGGATGTCGTCGGCGACATCCCAGATCGAGTTCAGCACGATGCCGCGGCCGCGCAGCGCCCATTCGCGGGCTAGGCCGCCGTCGTTGGTCTCGAACGCGGTGGCAAGCGGCACCGTGCAGGTCTGCGTGTCGTGGCCGCGCGTGAAGCGCCACGTGTTCATCGGGCCGGACGCCACCGTGATCACGTTGCATGGAAAGCGGGCCAGATCGTGCGGATCACTCGGCACGCCGTGGCGTTCGATGAAAGACGGCGCCGCGCACGGCACACGCCGGTCCGCGGCAAGCCGGCGGGCGATCAGCGCGCCGTCGGGCGGCGCCGCGAAGCGGATCGCGAGGTCGATCTCGTCCTGCCACAGGTTCACCGTCGAGTCGGACGCCGTCAGCGAGAACGTCACGTCCGGGTATCGCGCGGTGAATTCGTCGAGCCAGTCGAGCAGCCGCCGGCGGCCGAAATCGGACGTCGCCGACAGCCGCACCCGGCCGCCGACGACGTTGCGCCCGGCCTGCAGCAGCGCGTTCGCGTCGTCGAGCGCCTGCAACGCCTGCCGGCAGCCGTTCAGGTACAGGCGGCCCTCGTCGGTGAGCCGCAACTGCCGGGTCGAACGGTCGAACAGCCGGGTGGCGACCGCCGCCTCGAGCTTCGCGAGGCGCGCGCTCGCGGCGGCCGGCGTGAGGTTCAGCTTGCGCCCGGCGGCGGACAGGCTGCCCAGTTCGGCCGCTTCGACGAACAGCCGGATATCGCCCAGTCGATCCATGCGATTTTTCAGAATTATTTGAAAATGGTTCAAATGCCACGCCAATTATCAAATATAGGCATCTTCGGGACAATGCGCACATCCTGCCTTTTGTGCGGCGCGGCACCGACCGGCCGCCGCGTCCGCCGCCTTCCGGAGAACGTCATGCCCATCCCGTTACTGGCGCTTGCGATCAGCGCCTTCGCCATCGGTACCACCGAGTTCATCATCATGGGCCTGCTGCCCGAAGTCGCGCACGACCTGGCCGTGTCGCTGCCGTCGGCCGGCCTGCTGGTCACGGGCTACGCGCTCGGCGTCGCGGCCGGCGCGCCGCTGCTCGCGGTGCTGACGAGCCGCATGCCGCGCAAGGCCGCACTGCAGTTGCTGATGGCGATCTTCATCGTCGGCAACGTGCTGTGCGCGACCGCGTCCGGCTACGCGATGCTGATGGTCGCGCGCGTCGTCACGTCGTTCGCGCACGGTTCGTTCTTCGGGATCGGCGCGGTGGTCGCCGCGTCGCTCGTGCCGACCGACAAGCGTGCGAGCGCGATCGCATTGATGTTCACGGGGCTCACGCTGTCGAACGTGCTCGGCGTGCCGTTCGGTACTTTCGTCGGCCAGTTGCTCGGCTGGCGTGCGTCGTTCTGGATCGTCGCCGCGCTCGGCGTGCTGGCGCTCGGCGGCGTCGCCGCGCTCGTGCCGAACCGCCACGACAGCGGGCCGGTCGGCCTCGGCCACGAAGTGCGCGTGCTGAAGGAGCCGCAGGTGTGGCTCGCACTGTTGATGACCGTGCTCGGCTTCGGCGGCGTGTTCGTCGTGTTCACGTACATCGCGCCGATTCTCCAGTCCGTGTCGGGCTATTCGCCGCGCGCGGTCGCGCTGATCCTCGTGCTGTTCGGCGCGGGGCTGACGATCGGCAACACGCTCGGCGGCAAGCTCGCCGACCGCGCGCTGATGCCGTCGTTGATCGCGATCCTCGTCGCGCTGATGGCCGTGATGGTCGTGTTCGCCAAGACGAGCCACCATCCGGTCGCGGCGGCCGTCACCGTGTTCGTATGGGGAATCGCCGCGTTCGCGACGGTGCCGCCGCTCCAGGCGCACGTGGTCGAGAAGGCCGCGAGCGCGCCGCATCTCGCGTCGACGCTGAACATCGGCGCGTTCAACGTCGGCAATGCGCTGGGCGCGTGGCTCGGCGGCCTTGCGCTGGAGCACGGCGTCGCGCTGGACGCGCTGCCGTGGGTCGCCGTCGCGGTGACGTTCGCGGCGCTCGTCGTCACGTGGTTCGCGATGCGGCTCGATGCGCGCGGGCCGGCACGCGGCGCGGCGCCCGCGGCGCAATGAGCGGTGGCAATTACCGGTGCAATGAGCGGCGCCCGTGCGACGCGATAGCGGCGGGAAATGGTTCGCGAGGAACGCATTCCTCCGCGATGCTGATAACGGTGTGAAGATAACTTCGTTTGCCGGCGCAAGACCGGGTGATAGCGTCTCGATACGCGCCGTTGCTGGCGCAACCCGATTCCGATCCCGGCTTACCCCATACGCAGGGCTGCACATGCGGCCCGGAGGCAATGCTATGTCTTCATCCCTGGCGCTGGTGCGCGACGTGTCTTCCTTCGAGTCCGGCAACGCCGCCGATGCGCGGGCGTCCGCGTCGCTCGACGTTCTCGAACAGGTCGTCGGCGTGAACCTCGCGCGGTTGCGCGCGGAGCGGCAGCTGTCGCTCGATGCGCTCGCGCGGCTGTCCGGCGTGTCGCGTGCGATGCTCGCGCAGATCGAGTCGGCGCGCAGCGTGCCGTCGATCAAGGTGCTCTGCAAGATCGCCGCGGCGCTGAAGGTATCGGTCGCCGCCTTCCTGCGCCGCCATGCGGTGAACGGCTTCGAGCATCTGGCGGCCGAGCGTGCGTCGCGGGTCGTCAGTTCGAACGGCCGTTTCTCGGCGCGCGCGCTGTACCCGGAAGGCGAGCCGGCCGCGGCCGAGTTCCACGAGCTGCGGATCGCGCCGCTGCATACGGAGCCCGGCGCACGCCGCGCGCCCGGCACGACGGTCAACCTCGTCGTCAGCGAGGGCACGCTCGAAGTCAGCGTGCATGACCGCCGCCAGTTGCTCGCGACCGGCGATGCGATCGTGTTCGATGCCGACCAGCCGTACAGCCTGCGCAACCCGGGCGACAGCGAAGCGCGGGCGTTTCGCGTGACGGTGAGCCCCGAAGTGCCGCCGCGCTGGCTCGTGCCCGACGCGGCGCACGCGGCTCATGCCGCGCACGCGGCCGGCTGATCGCGCAACGCAGGTCGCACGGAAGCGGGCTGCGTGCGCGTCGTTCGGGCGCGATCGCGAGGCGCCCGTCGGCCGTTTGGACGATGCCGTTAGACGGGGTCGTCAGTAAGGTTTTAACAGGTGTTCGCTGCGCCGCGCGCGCAGCTGTTGTATGCTTGGCCCGCCGCAGATGGGGTTGCTCCATCCGGCAATCAGTGCGTCTTCAGGGCGGGGCGAAATTCCCCACCGGCGGTAGGCTGGCGTAAGCCGGCGAGCCCGCGAGCGCCCGCGCATCCGCGCGGGGTCAGCAGATCTGGTCGAATGCCAGAGCCGACGGTCATAGTCCGGATGAGAGAAGATGTGCAGATAGTCATGTCCGTCAGGACCGCTTCGCCATGCGTGCGAAGCGGGTTGTCGTTCTGTCTGTTTGCAATGCCCTGAAACGTTTTTCGCCCAAATCGTATTAGCGAGGAGCGTTTCACATGTCCTTGATGTCCGTTTCGTCGGCACCCGCCGACGCCTTTGCCGATCTCCCGTTGCTGGATTCCGAACCGGTGCCGCCGCGCATCGCCGCCGCGCTCGATGCGATGCGCGCAGGCCGTGCGGTCGTGCTGCAGGACGACCACGACCGCGAGAACGAAGCCGACCTGATCGTTGCCGCCGAGCGCATCACGCCCGAGACGATGGCACTGCTGATCCGCGAATGCAGCGGCATCGTGTGCCTGTGCCTGACCGACGACACCGTGCGTGCGCTCGAGTTGCCGCCGATGGTGCAGACCAACGAGAGCCGCAACGGCACCGCGTTCACCGTCTCGATCGAGGCACGCGAAGGCGTGCATACGGGTGTATCGGCGGCCGATCGCGTGACGACGATCCGCGCGGCGATCGCGGAAGATGCGAAGCCGCACGACATCGTGCGCCCCGGCCACGTGTTTCCGTTGCGTGCGCAACCGGGCGGCGTGCTGGCACGCCGTGGTCACACCGAAGGCACGGTCGACCTGTCGATCCTCGCGGGCCTGAAGCCGGCCGGCGTGCTGTGCGAGCTGATGAATCCGGACGGCACGATGACGCGCGGCGACGATGTCGAGCGTTTCGCGCAACAGCACGGGCTGCCGATGCTGACGATCGCGGAACTCGTCGAGTTCCGCGAGGCGCTGGCCGCCGCGCGCGAGCGCTGCTGCGAACCGGCCTGAGGGAAGGGGAGCGCGGGCGCGCTCGAGCGCCCGTGGTACGGCGTGCGTGAACCGGCGCACGCCGGATCGTCCCGATCAGCCCGATCGGGACGGTACGACCATCAGGACTGTACGTCTCCGAATTCGCCGCGCACGCCGGCTTCGACGAACGCCGGCAGTTCGTCCATCTTGCGCATGATCCGCGTGATGCCCATCGCGCGCAGCGCGTCCGCGTAGTTGTCGGGGATGTGGCTCGCGCCGACGAATGCGATCGTCTTCATGCCTGCCGCCCGCGCGGCATTCAATCCCGACACGCTGTCCTCGACGACGATGCAACGCTCCGGCGCGACGCCGAGCGTGTGCGCCGCATGCAGATAGACGTCGGGGTAGGGCTTCGGCCGCGCGACCTGCTCGGAGCTGAACACGCGATCGCCGAAGATCTCGGTGAGCGACGCGCGCTTCAGCGAGCTGCGCACGCGCGCGAGCCGGCTGTTCGACACGACGGCCGCCGGCAGGGTCACCTTCAGCAGCGCGTCGCGCACGCCGGAGATCGGCGCGAGCGATTGCGCCAGCGCGCTCTCGATATTGTGCTCGATGGTCTCGATGAAATTGGCGGGCATCTCGATCCCGAAGCGGGATTCGATTCCCGCCAGGAAGCGCGACGTCTGCTGGCCGAACGCCGACTTGGCGGCGGCCTCGAAATCGAGATTCGGGAACGTGGCGGACAGCGTGTCGAGCAGTACGCGGTCGGCGATGACTTCGCTGTCGACGAGCACGCCGTCGCAGTCGCAGATGAGGTGATCGAGCATGGTGGTGAAAAAGCGGGATGTCGGCGACGCAGATCAATTCGCCATCATACGTGCTTTCACGCACATGCCGCGCGACGCTTCGGCAAATTTTCCCGATGCGATCGCGCGCTCGTGGTGTGTCGTCCGGGTGGGCTGCCGATCGTCTGGCGGCGGCCCGCTTGCGCGGTTCGCCGCCGCTTGCTACCGGTGACGTTACAGCTCGATTACGCGCCCCGTTTTCCATGACGTCATCGCGGCCTCGGCGAGTTCGAGCGCGGCGAGCCCGTCGTCGATCGTCGTGCGGACCGGCGTGCCGTCGCGCAGCGCGTCGACGAAGTGCGCGATCTCGGCCGCGTAGGCATGCCGGTAGCGCTCGAGGAAGAACGGCTCCGGCACATCCGTCGCGATGCCGGCCGCGAGCCACGCGCTCACCTCGGTCGGCCGCACGTTGCCGGCCTGCAGCATCCCGTTGCTGCCGAGCAGTTCGAACCGCTGGTCGTAGCCGTAGGCCGCGCGCCGCGACGTGTTGATCTGGCACAGCAGCCCGCGTCGCGTGCGGATCGTCACGGCGGTCGAATCGATGTCGCCTGCATCGTGCACGGCCGGATCGGTCAGGCAGCTGCCGGTTGCGTGCAGCGTCTGCGCTTCGTCGCCGAGGATCCAGCGGAACACGTCGAAATCGTGGATCAGCATGTCCTTGAAGATGCCGCCCGAACTGCGGATGTAGTCGACGGGCGGCGCGCCCGGATCGCGGCTCGTGACGACCAGCATTTCCGGTGCGCCGATCTCGCCGCGCTCGACGCGCGCCTTCAGCGCGGCGAACGTCGGGTCGAAGCGGCGCTGGAAGCCGATCATGCAGGTCACGCCGCTGCGCCGGACGACATCCGCGCACGCACGCGAGCGCTCGACGGTCAGGTCGACGGGCTTCTCGCAGAACACGGCCTTGCCCGCGTTCGCCGCCGCGACGATCAGGTCCGCGTGCGTGTCGGTGCTCGATGCGATCACGACTGCCCTGACCGCCGGATCGCCGAGCGCGCGCTCGACGTCGGCCACCTGCGCGCCGTGCGCGTGGGCCAGCGCGTCGGCCGACGGCGCGTGTCGGTCGACCACGTACTTCAGCTTCGCACCCGGATGGCGCGCGAGATTCGCCGCGTGGATCTTGCCGATGCGTCCCGCGCCGAACAACGCGAATTCGATCATTCCGTTCTCCTGTTGATTAGGTGATTGTGTGCTGACCCGCGGTTAAAGGCGGCCGCGCAACCTGGCGACGGTCATTGACTCGCGAGTTCACCGCGCACGTAGTCGATGCTCGAACGCAGCCGGTCCTCGATGTCGTCGGCTTCGGCAATTTCGTTCGCGAACGGCTCGAACGAGAACGCGCCGCGGTAGCCGCGCGCGAGCAGTTCGCGCAGTTGCCGGATATTGCCGAGCCGGTCGGCGCCGCCGACCAGCACGCGATGGCCGTCGCGCATCCGGTCGACCGGCAGGTCGTGCTCCTCGACGCCCGAGATGTGCACGAGGCCCGTCAGGTTCGGGAAGAAGATGTCCTCGCCCGACAGGTGATGGTGGAACGTGTCGTGCACGAGCCGGAACACCTGCTCGCCCGCCGCGTCGTAGATGCCCTTCACCGCATCCGACTTGCGGCGCAGCGCGCATTCCTCGAAACCGAGCGGCTCGATGAAGCCGAGCAGGCCGCGCGCGTCGAGGATCGGCTTGAGCGCCTTCAGCGCCTTCACGAGATCCGTGTGGTGCTCGTCCGCGCTGCGTGTATCGCCGCGGCTGTTGGTCGGGCACAGCACCAGCGCACGCGCGCCGCATTGCGCCGCATAGTCGGCCAGCACGGTCGCCTCGTCCGCGCGCTCGCCGTTCCATTGCTCGAAGCGCTGCAGTGCGTTGATCGTCAGGATCGTTACGCCGCCGGCTTCGGCCGTTGCGCGTACGGCGGCGGCCGGCGTGCCGTCGGCGATCTCGACGCCGTCGAGATCGTTGCGGATCTCGATCGTGTCGACGCCGAGGCGCCGGCACAGCGCGACGTAACGGTCGAACGGCAAGCGCGGTGCGCTCATCCGGTTCAGCGAGAAGTGGAAGGCTTGCGTCATCGTTCTGTCCTTGGGTCTCGAGTGGGGGCTGGTCCGAATCAGGTGCCGGTGCGCGCGATGTCGGCTGTCGGCGGCGCGGCGAGTGCATGCCACGTGTCGCGCAGCCAGTGCGCGCACGCGACGTTGTTGTCGAAGATCGAATAGCGTGCGCCGCCGCCGTAGTCGGGAAACGGGATGAACTCGCAGCTGATCTGCTCGACGCGCGCTGGCTGTACGTGGGCCTGCGCGTGCAGCAACTGCCGAAGCGCGGCCTTCCACATATCGAGCGCCGCCGCGCGCCATGCGCCGTGATAGGCGCCCGGTGCGGGGGCGACGAACGGATACTGGATGCCGCGCCCGGGCCGGCCGTCGGCGCGGCGCATCCACGGGTTGTCCGGATTGTTCGGCATCACGCTGCGCGCGTGCGCATGCCGGACCCAGCCGCGCGCGATCCAGTCGGCGTAGAGGGCGTCGGGCGATGCAGGGTCGAGCAACCGGCGGCCGTTGTCGACTGCGTCGTGCATGCCCGATGCGTCGAGCTCTGTGCGATTGCCGATCTTGAACAGCAGGTGCGAATGATCGAGCGTGATCCGGAACGGCACGCCGGCCTGTTCGACATGCCGCGCGACGCGTGCGACGCGCGTGAAGTCCTCGCTCCACATGTCGACGTGCACTTCGAGGCTCGGCAGGCATCCGGCCCGTTCGCCGCGCTCGTAGGTGCGCAGGTAGAAATCGGCGACTTCGCGGTCGGACAGCGGATGGCCATCCGCGTGATGTGCATACAGCTGGCAGTTGAGCACCGTGCTGCCGAAACGCGCACCCGCGTCGACGATCTCGGCGACGTGTGCTTCATCGCGTCCCGCACACCAGATGCCGCCGATCACGCGAATCGGCAGCGCATGGCGTTCGACCAGCGCGAAATACGGCGACAGGTCTTCGCCGCGCGCCGGATTCTTTTCGACATAGTCGAATACGCCGGCACCGGCGACCATCCGGAAGCGTTCGGCGGGAGCGGGCAGCGGCAGGCCGTCGTGTTCGAGCACGCCGTCGAGGTTCACGCCGATGAGGATCGGTTCAGCCATCGTCTCCTGTCCGCGGTTGTCATGGGATTGGCTGCCCAATGTACGGATGCGCGGCGCGGGCTGCATGACAAACGTTGACGAAAAATCGCCAATGCAGCGGTCGATTTTTTCGCGACGCGCATGCGGCGCGACGGACGGTGTGCCGGACGTCGGAATTCAGGCCGGCAGGTAGGCGCTCGTCCTCACGTTTGCCGGGCAGAACACGCGGAATTCGACCGGATCGGCCGGCGGCGGCTGTTCGACGATCCCGCACGCATGCAGCACGTGCTGCAGCGCGGAAATCACCTGGCCGTCCGGATCCTGGTCGATCGCGAGATCCATCGCGCCGGCTTCGATGAAGGTGCGGTGCAGGTCGATCATCTCGTGGCCGATCCACACGACGCGGCCGGCGGCGCCGGCCTTGCGCAGCGCCGCTTCGATGCCGGCCGAGCCGGCGCCGCTGTTGTAGATCGCGACCACGTCGTCGTGCGCCTGCAGCGCCTTCGTCACGGCGCGGTAGCAGCGGTCGTCCTGGTCGAGCGTCTCGACCGGCTCGTCGTCGCAGCGGACGGCGGCGAACGCTTCGGCGAGCTGGTCGCGGCAGCCTGCCATCCGGT
>NZ_JAAGPG010000015.1:0-46036 GCF_017104665.1 Burkholderia sp. Se-20378
GAGCGCGTGGGCGACCGATGCGGGGCCGGCCCGCCGCGGGCGTGACGATTCGGGCGATGTGCCGCAACCCGATACCGTGCCGTTCACGGCGCGCAAGATCACGCTCGGCCAGCGAACCGGCGGGGCGGGGCGCGCCTGCACGGCAGCGCATGACGATGGCGCGGACGGCATCGGTTTCGACGACAACGGCGCAACTGGCGGCTGCGATCCGGCCGCGCCACGCGATGCAACGGCGGATGACGCCCCGGCCGGTGGCGTGGTCCACGCCGACCGGATGCCGTACGAACTGCATCCGATCGACCCGTCGCGGCTGCCCGACCTGCCGGCCGCCGAGGCGCCGCCATTGCTGACGCAGCTGATGGGCGACGACCGCAACATGGTCGGCCTCGGCTGGCACTTCATCGGCACGACCGGCCGATCGACGCCCGTGACGACGCACACGGACGCCCTCGGGCTGAACAGCTTCCAGAACCAGGGTTCGAGCCTGTCGCTCAGCAATACGAACACGCTGGCTTTCACGTTCACCCACTTTTTCTCGGAGAACTGGGCGGCGGAAGTCGGTGGAGGCATTCCACCGGTGCTGACGCTGCGCGGGCACGGCAGCATCGCGCTGCCGCTCGACCGGATTTTTTCCGGCGTCCAGGGCCGCTTTCCGCTGATCGATCTCGCGAACACGCAAAGCAACCCGCTCGCGACCACGCGCGCATGGCTCGGCTCTGTCGTATTCAAGTATTACCTCGGCGAGCGCGACGATCGTTTCCGACCGTTCGCGGGCGTCGGCATCAGCTATACGCGCTTCACGAACACGAACCTGAATCCCGTGTTCCAGCGCAAGCTCGCGTCGCTCGGCGGGCTGCTCGCGGCGGGTGCGGACATCGGCAGCCTGCAGTCGCTGCTGCTCGACCCGTCGCTGTTCCAGCGCATCTGGGATGCCGGCGGCGACCTGCTGCTGTCGGGCAAGACCAACGTGTCGGCCAAGGTGAAGAGTGTGTGGGAGCCGGTGTTCACCGTCGGCGCGAGCTACCAGATCACGCGCCGGTTCTGGATCACCGGCATGGTGACCTATATCCCGTTACGTACGAAGATTACGCTGGACATCGACCAGCCGAACCGGCAGCTCGCGTCGAACACGTTCGATATTTCCGCGAACCCCGTGCTGGCCAGCGTACTGCTCGCATTCCGCTTCTGACCGGCGCGCCGGCCCTTTTTTCATGAATTTGACGCGCGACACTGGGATAATGTCGGAGTTTGGCTGCGTCAATGATGGAAGGAGGCCCCATGGGCGACAACGATACCCGCACCGAGACCGACGATCGCACCGATATGGAATCGATGGAGGCGCGCCAGCGCCGCTTCGAGGAAGATCTGGTCGACGCCTACGACGAAGAGCTCGAGATGGAGCTCGACGATCGCCGCTTCGACGACAGTGACGACCTGCTGTTTTCGCAGGAGCGCCGCGAGGCGCGCAAGGAGTATTTCCGCGAGCTGTTCCGGCTGCAGGGCGAGCTCGTGAAGCTGCAGGACTGGGTCGTGAGCACGGGGCACCGGCTCGTCGTCATTTTCGAGGGGCGCGATGCGGCCGGCAAGGGCGGTGCGATCAAGCGCATCACGCAGCGGCTGAACCCGCGCGTATGCCGGGTTGCCGCGCTGCCGGCGCCGAGCAACCGCGAGCGCACGCAATGGTATTTCCAGCGCTATGTCGCGCATCTGCCGGCTGGCGGCGAGATCGTGCTGTTCGACCGCAGCTGGTACAACCGCGCGGGCGTCGAGCGCGTGATGAACTTCTGTACCGACGAGGAATACGAGGAGTTTTTCCGTTCGGTGCCCGAGTTCGAGAAGATGCTGGTGCGCAGCGGGATCCAGATCGTCAAGTACTGGTTCTCGATCACCGATCACGAGCAGGAAGTGCGGTTCCAGAGCCGGATCGAGGATCCGCTCAAGCAGTGGAAGCTGAGCCCGATGGATCTCGAGAGCCGCCGCCGCTGGGAAGCCTATACGGCCGCGAAGGAAGAGATGCTGCTGCGTACGCACATCGAGGAAGCGCCGTGGTGGGTCGTGCAGGCCGTCGACAAGAAGCGCGCGCGGCTGAACTGTATTCACCACCTGCTCCAGCAGGTGCCGTATCACGAGGTGCCGCACGCACCGATCGACCTGCCGCCGCGCGAGCATCACGAGGACTACATCCGCCGGCCGGTGCCGGACAACATGATCGTGCCGGACACTTACTGAGCGGCCAGCGCGGATTCGATGCGATGAAGGGGCGCGCCGCGCAAGGCGGCGCGCGTGACTCCCGGATCAGGGATGCGGTGCGGTCGCGCCCGACGATCCAGGCGGGTGCGCGGCCGCGCCCGTTTGCAGGCACCGGGCGCGACGGGGCGGGCGGTTGCCGCGCGTCACAGATCGGGAAAGCCTGATCGCCCTTGCGTCAGGTCGAACAACTCGGTCCGCGCATTCGCGTCGGCGGTCTCGGGCAGCTTGATCACGAGCTTGACCGTCATCCCGTACGCGCTGTCCACCAGTTCATAACCCGCCTGTTCGATCCAGCGGCGCACGCGCGCCTCCTCCGGATAGCCGATCTCGATTGCGAGCCGCGTGTAGCGGATGCGCTCGATGCGCTCGGCATCGAGCAGCGCCGACGCGATTGCATCGGTGTATGCGCGCACCAAGCCGCCCGCGCCGAGCTTCACGCCACCGTAGTAACGCACGACCGCACCCAGCACGCCGTCGAGATCGTGATGGCGCAGCACTTCCAGGATCGGCCGGCCCGCCGTGCCCGACGGCTCTCCGTCATCCGACATGCCCGATTGGCCGCCCGCCAGCAACGCCCAGCACACATGCGTGGCCGTCGGGTGTTCTTCGCGCAGGCGCTGCAGCGCCTGCATCGCGGCGTCGCGGTCGTCGACGGGAATCGCGTACCCGATGAAGCGGCTCTTGCGGATCTCGAGTTCGCGGATGTAGGTGGTGGCGAGCGAGTACATCATGCGTCGCGACGGGGAAAGTGTAAGGAAATCAAGATGATGGTGGCGTGTCGGTACTTTGGGTGCTGGCCCGGGCAGGCATGGGGCGGCTGCATGGGCGGGATGAAGACAGAATTTTACCGTGGTGCGCGTCGATGCATTTCGATGCGACCTGAACGACGCGCAGACGATCTGCCAGGACGCGAAAGCGCCTGGGTTGGGATTGAGGGTTACCTCAGTTGGTGTGCGCGCACGGTGGTGAAAGGTTGAAGGCGGACCCGACCGCAGAATTCGCGGTCGGGTCCAGCCATGCCCGTCATCGCTGTATCGACGGGCAACGAGGTGGCTTCAGGTGTGCGATCAGGAGCAGCGCGGAACGGGCGGTCGAGCATTGACCTGAACCAAGCGCCATGCCCGACGCGCGCCGGCCAACGAGTCAGCGTGCGCGGCCGGGTGCCGACGCGTCGTCATTGGGGGCGGGTAGCGGCGAGTCGGGTGCCGCGAGCGCGCTGTGAAGGACATGCAGACTACCGAGCGCGGTTTGAAGGTGGGGCGCCGCCGGGCGAACCGCATCGGTGGTTCGCATCGTCCTTTGCAAGGTGGCGATGGCAATCCGTACCGCATGCGTGGCGGCGGTGCTGGCCTTCGGCGTCGGCGACTCGAACAGCATTCGAATCGCGCGGCACGCGGACGTGCAGTCGTCGAGCCATGCCGGCGCGGCCCGTGCTGTGTCGCCGGCCATCGCGCCGCGCAGGTCCACGACGGCCGAGCCGATCTCGATGACGGACAGAAACCATTCGACGGACTCGCCGTTTGCTGCCGGGTCGTCACGCGATATCGACCGAACCTGATACATGAGGTCGCGCGTGCGGCTTTCGAAGCGTGCGCGCAGCGTCGCGGCCGACTCGGTGCATGCGAACACGACCTGTCGGCGCAGGTCGGCCAGCAGGTGCTTGCGCAACCCGCGCATCGTCGGCGGCAGGAACAACTCGAACGCGACCGACGCCATCAGCATGGACAGGACCAGCGCGATCGCGTCGTTCATGAAGGACGTCGGATCATAGGCGACGACATTGTCGGGGCCTGTCAGGAAGCAGAAGTAGATGCAGTATCCGATGCCGTAGCCGGCCAGCGACGGGCGTGTCGTCATCCAGCATCCCAATGCGAGCGGCGCGGCGAGTACCACGCACAGCAGCGGGAAGCCGTCGATGACCGGGTAGACGACGAACATGACGATCAGCCCGATGACGGCCGCGAACGCCGTGCCGATCGCCATCTGGAACGCGGTGCGAGACGGGCGTGCCGAGGAGGCGACCAGTGCGCAGATGGCGCCGCCGTTCAGCACGAGCAGGGCGCCCGACGGCCACGCGGTCGCGATCCAGAACGTGCTCAGCACGAGCGTCAGCAGCATCGCGCGGATGCCGGCGACTGCCGCGATGAGCGGATTGGTGCGCGGTTCGTATGGCGGGGCCCACTGCTCGCGCTCGTGCGCGGCGACGTTCAGCGACAGATAAGTGCTCGTGTAGGCGATATAGCTGTCCAGGAACCGGTCGAGCAGGTCGACCGCCGTGTCGAAGTCGAGTGCGGTCGCGCTGCTGCCGAGCCGGTTGCGCGCCCGCTGCGCGCGGCCGGGCAGCGCTGCGCGACCGCGTTCCAGGGTGGCGGCCAGCGACGCGGCGAATGCGTCGACATCGTCGGTGTGCGCCGCATCCTGCCGTTCGTGTCGGAGCGGTGTCGCGATACCTGCCATCAGTGCGTCGATCTCCACCAGCACGACGTCGGCTCGCGCGGCACGCAGCCGGGCGATCAACTGACTCAAGGCGTGCAGGCGCGTCGACGTCGTCATGCGCTCCGCATTGAGACGCGTCAGGCGGCCGTTTCGCAAGCGTGTGTCGGGGCCTTCGAAAACCGCGGCGCTGCGAGCGGCTTCCGAGCTCACGGTTTCGTCGACGATGCGCACGCTCAGCGCTTCGAGAAACGCCCGGTCGATCCGGCCGGACAGAATCGCCAGCACGTCGTCCGCGAACGCGGTGAAGCGCGCCCGGTTCATGCGGCTGATCTGTTCGCTGACATGCTGGGGAAAGACGAGTGCGCTGACCGCGCCCGAACTCAGGATGCCGATCGTCACCTCCGTCACGCGCGTCATCGCCGAAATAAAGGCTGCGTCGGGATGCTGCCATGCAGGGATGCCGATGAGCGCGGCCGTGTAGCCGGCGAGCACGAAGCCATAGGTCCGGAAGTTGCGGTTTCGCGCGGCGCCTGCCGTGCAAATGCCGATCCAGAGCGCGGTTGCGCCGAGGAAGAGTTCCGGCGTTTGCCCGAACAGGCTGATCAGTACCAGCATCGCGAGCAGGCCCACGATCGTGCCGCAGATCCGGTACAGGCTTTTGGCGAGCACCATGCCGCTTTGCGGCTGCATCAGCACGAAGACCGTGGTCATCGCCGTGCGTGGCATCGGGAGTTCGAGCTTCATCGCCACGCCGAGCGCCAGAAGCGCGGCGAGGAGGGTCTTGAAGATGTACAGCCAGGTGACGCCGCTCGTGCCGGCCCAGTCGCGGGCGGCATTGGCGACGGCGACACTTGTTTTGGTATCCGAAATATATGACGTGAATCGGGAAGGCAACAGAGACATGATGGTGGTGGCGCGTAATGCGGGCGGGCGACGACAGGACGACCGTGATTGTATTTTCCGGCGGCGCGCTCGAGTGTTGCGCGTGGTGTTAAACGCTTTTACCGGATCAGGATCGACGTCGTCGCGTGACGGCCGGGCCCGGCCTGTTCAAGGAGATGGCAGGACTCGAAGGGCGCGCCGTGCGCCCGCATCGCGATCGTGACCGCGGGCGGCTGGACGACCGATCTTCCACACGTTTCGTGCTTGCGCGAGACTTGCACGAGACCAGCGGCGAACCACGCATGCGCCGCTGGGTGGGAGATCGCATCGTGCGTCAGGCGCGCGCGAGCATGTTCAACAGCGCCTGGGCGGCCGGTTCGGAGGACGCCGGATTCTGGCCGGTGATCAACAGGCCGTCGACGACCACATACGGTTGCCAGTCATCGGTTTTCGAATAGCGGCCACCCTTCGCCTTGAGTTCGTCCTCGACGAGGAACGGCACGACGTTCGTCAAACCGACCGCATCCTCTTCCGAATTCGAGAAGCCGGTGACGGTCTTGCCGGCGACGAGCGGCTTGCCGTCCGGCCCCTTCGCATGGCGCAGCACGCCCGGTGCGTGGCAGACGGCTGCGACGGGCTTGCCCAGTGCAATGGCCTGCTCGATCAGCGAGATCGACCGTGCATCTTCCGCGAGATCCCAGAGCGGACCGTGGCCGCCCGGATAGAAAACCGCGTCGAACGCGTCGACGGCAACGTCGGACAGCTTCTGCGTGGCCGCGAGCGCGGCCCGCGCGTCACGATCCGCTTCGAAGCGGCGCGTGGCGTCGGTCTGGAACGCGGGGTCCGCGCTTTTCGGATCGAGCGGCGGCTGGCCGCCGGCCGGCGATGCAAGCGTGATGTCGGCGCCTGCGTCTTTCAGCGTGAAATAGGGGGCAGCGAATTCCTCGAGCCAGAAGCCGGTTTTCTCGCCGGTCGAACCGAGGGTGTCGTGGGAGGTCAGGACGAACAGAAGTTTCATGATGTCTATGGATGAAGATGAATGATGGATGCGCGAATCCGCTTCACGCAGCGGCTTCGGCGACGCGCACGACCACCTTGCCGAAGTTCTTTCCCGCGAGCAGGCCGATGAGTGCGTCCGGGGCGTTTTCGAGGCCGTCGGTGACGTCCTCGCGTGGGATGATCTTGCCGGCCTTGATCCATCCGCCCATTTCGACCAGGAACGCCTGATAGCCGGTCGCATAGTGATCGAGGATGATGAAGCCCTCCATGCGGATCCGTTTCTTCAGCAGCGTGTCGGTCAGGAGCGGAAGCCGGTCGGGGCCGGGCGCCGGTTCGCTATCGTTGTATTGCGAGATCAGGCCGCAGAGCGGCACGCGCGCGCCGACGTTGAGGAGCGGCAGCACGGCGTCGAAAATCGCACCGCCGACGTTCTCGAAGTAGACGTCGATGCCGTCGGGGCAGGCTTGCGCGAGCTGTCGTGCAAGATCGGGCGCGCGCCGATCGATGCACACGTCGAAGCTGAGCGTCTCGGTGACATACCGGCATTTCTCCGCGTCTCCCGCAATGCCGACGACGCGGCAGCCCTTCAGTTTCGCGATCTGGCCGACGACGGCACCGACCGCACCGCTCGCGGCTGCGATGACGACGGTTTCGCCCGGCTTCGGTTGCCCGATGTGCAGCAGGCCCGTGTAGGCGGTGAAGCCCGGCATGCCAAGCACGCCGAGCGCATGGGACGGGTGGTCGAGATCCGAGCCGAGCGGCATGAGATCCGCGCCGTCGGAGCGCGCGTAGTCCTGCCAGCCGCTGTCGCCAAGCACCAGCTCGCCAACCGCAAATGCGGCATGCTTCGAGGCGATGACGCGGCTGACGGTGCCGCCGACCATCGCGTCGCCGAGCGCAACGGGCGGCGCGTAGGACGGCGCGTCGCTCATGCGCCACCGCATGTAGGGATCAAGCGACAGGTACAGCGTCTGCAGCAGGACTTCGCCTTCGGCGGGCGTCGGCACTGCCGTGGTTTCAAGCCGGAAGTTGTGTGCTGCCGGCGCGCCGACGGGGCGGCTGGCCAGGACGACCCGGCGATTGACGGAAGGGGACTGCGACATGAGTGACCTCGGTATGACGGTTTCGCCGCCCGGACAGGGCCGGTTGGCGGCGGTTTTTGCATGACGGTCGCGATGCGCGGGACAACGTGCCGGTGCACGTCCCACGATTAAGTAGACCAGTCGTCTAGTGCCTGGGCGCTTGCGGACAACGTCGCAGGGCTTGACCTGCGAAGGTGCGCCGGGGGCGCCAGGCATCGCATGAATGCGAAGGCCGACCACGAGGTCGAACCGTGAGGCGGATCATACGATCGAGTAGACCAGTCGTCTAGTAAGCGTGCGGCGCGATTCCGCACTTCGCGATCGGTTCCGTCTGCGGTTGACCGGGGCCGCACGGTCATGGCGAGACGGGCCTCCGTTCGCTGTAAGGGCCGTGTCATAAGGCGCTCGCCGGGATCGGGCGTTGCGGTGAATGACGCCATGCGAGCGCTGCCGAAACGCGTCGGCGATACGGTCCGCCTCCCCATTCGGGGGGGCGTGTCGGCTGCGTGAAACGCCGTAAGGTAGTCGACAAGGAGCCGTCCGAATCGATCCGGCCGGCGCAGTCATCATGTACGGAGCGGGAGGGAGCATGACCAAGACGGTGCTGATAACCGGTGCGGGGTCCGGATTCGGGCGAGGGGTCGCGTTCGCGCTTGCCGAACGCGGACATCGCGTGATCGCGGGTGGCCAGATCTGGCCGCAGGTCTGGGCGCTGCGGCAGGAGGCCAAGGCGCGCGGGGTAGACCTGCAGGTCATCAAGTTCGATGTGACGAACGAGATCGATCGTGCGCATGCATTGACCCACGACGTCGATGTCCTGCTGAACAACGCGGCCATCATGGAATCCGGCCCGCTCGTGGAGATGCCGATATCCGTGTTTCGTTCGGTGTTCGAAACGAATGTCTTCGCGGCGCTCGAAGTCGCGCAAGGATTCGCGCGCAGGATGGTCGTGCGCGGGCATGGCCGGATCGTCTGGATGTCGTCGGTCGCGGGGCTCGTCAAGGTGCCGTTCGACGGCGCCTACGCCGCGTCGAAACATGCGGTCGAAGGCATCTGCTCCGCGATGGAGGAGGAACTGAAGCCTTACGGAGTCGAAGTCGTGACGATCAACCCCGGCGCCTATCGCACCGGCTTCAACGATACCGGCATGGAAAGCATGGATCAGTGGTGGGACCAGGGCGAGCGCGTGGTCGCTCACTGGCCGACGCGTGAACTGAATCGGCAACACGATCCCGCGGAAATGATCGACGCCATCGTCACGGTGATCGAGGCGGAGGCGCCGCCGTATCGTACGGTCAAGCCCGCGTCCGCCGAGCAGCTCGTGCGCGATGAACAGGCAGCCGTATGGCAGCGGACGGCAGGCGGCAAGCCGTGAAACGCGCGAACGACAGCAACACCTGGCCGGATTGCCCGACACGCATGGACGTGCGTCGCCGGCGGCCCAGATGCGGCGCCGCTAGACGAAGCGGAGCAGCGAGATCGTGATCGTCAGGGTCACCGCTGACAGGAGGCTCGACGCGACCAGCGTCGCGCCCGCGGTCGGATCGTCGACGTCGTAGCCGAGCCCGAACAGGATGCCGAACGAACCGCACGGTATCGCCGCCAGCAGCACGAGCTGACCGGCCATCGGCGCCGGCACGGAGAAGAGGCGGACGCAGAACCACGCGAGCAGCGGCTGCACGATGTGGCCGAGCAACAGCTCGACGCCTACCTCGAGGTTCAGTCGGATCGGCAGCGCGGCCAGGATGAGGCCGGTGGAAAACAACGCGAGACCAGCCGTCGTTGCGCCGATGATGGCCAGCGATTGGGCGATCAGCGTCGGCAGGTGCCATCCGAGCACCGAGCAGGCCATGCCGCCGAGCGGTGCCAGGACCACCGGCTTCAGGAAGGTGTTGAGCAGCGCGCCGGCGAGAGGGGGCGCATTCGGCCGTCCGGGGCGTTCGGTGCCGCGAGCGCGTTCGAGCAGGATCAGGCACGCCGGCGACATCACGACCGACGCGATGGTGATCGCGAACGCGACCGTCAATGTGCTCGATTCGCCGTACACGGCGACGAGAAGCGGCAGGCCGATGGCCGCAAAGTTCGGCATGCCAACCGTGACCGCGCGCACGGCGGCACGACCCGGATCGACATGGAAGACATGTTTCGACAGCACGAGCGACGCGAAATACGGGACGAGCATGAAGATCACGATGACGGCGACGGGAACCAGATGGCTCACGAGTTCCGCACGCACCATCTTCGCCGTATAGACGAACAGCGCGAACGGCAGCGCGTAGTCGACCAGCATCTTGTTGATCGACCCGATCGGCATGTTTCCGGCATTGGTTTTTCCGGCGAAATAGCCCATTGCGATCGAAAAGAAAAACGGCACCAGGGCGGACGATAGTTGTGCAGTCATGGCAGTTCCAGAGCGGGGCGCGGGCGACACCGACGCGCCGAAACCAGCCGGCCCGCGAGTCGCAGCGTTGCCGCCAACATGAACGCCTTGCGGTCTTTTTTCACCCCCCCGTAGAGGGGGTAGAGCGGTCGGCTCGACAACGCTATCGTTGGCTCATCTTGACGACCGGCCGCAGCGATGCAGGCGGCGGGTCGCATCGAGCGGGGCCGTTGGGTGGTTCGATCCCGGAGCGAGGCCACGCGGCATGAAGCTGCGCGATCGTCCCGCGCCTGCCGTCACCTGCCGATGCGATCCCGCCTGGACAAAATGGCCAGGACTTCATGCCGAAGCGAGCATGCAGTCGTCGACGATCATCTCGCTTGACCGGACGCGTTCGTCTTTCCACGCGAGTCGGCAGCAGGGCAGCGCGCATGCGCGTGCCGCCCACCCGGAATGTCCGGCCCGGGACCGATGCCGGCATCGTGTCAATTGCACTGCGCGACTTTTCGCGTCGCGCGGAGAAACCCGCCATGATTTTTGAAATTGCCCAGATCGACATCCAGGAAAACGGCGAGCCGGGGTTTGAACGTGCGGTCGCCGAGGCGAAGCCGCTCATCGAACGCGCCCCCGGTTGCCATGGCTTGCGTCTGTATCGCGGTATCGAGCATCCGTCGCGCTATCGCCTGATGGTGCAATGGGAAAGCGTCGAGCTGCACGACGCGTTTCGCCGGACAGCCGATTTTCAGCGTTGGCGCGAACTGGCCGGCCCGTTCTTCGTGAGCCCGCCGTCGGTCGAGCACGTGCGCGAAGTCTGACGAAGCCTGCGTGCGAGGCCCGGTGCAATGCCGCATCCGTGCGGCGTTGCCCGGCCAGCATCGCCGGCCCCCCGGTTTTTTGCAAGGAGCGAGAGGCTGTGAGGTTCTCCACGATCAGCACGCAGATTCAACTGGCGAGGCGGCCGAACGGTCAGCCCGTTGCGGACGATTTCCTGACGGTCGGGGTGCCGCTGCCGGTGTTGTCGGACGGCGAGGTGCGCGTACGCAACGAATACATTTCGGTCGATCCGTATATGCGCGGTCGAATGGACGACCGGCCGTCGTATGTCGAGCCGTTCAGGCTGCATGAAACGATGACCGGCGCCGCCGTCGGCCGCGTGACCGACAGCGCGTCGAGCGCATTCGTACCCGGCGATCTCGTGGTGCACCGTTACGGCTGGCGCGATATCGCCCAGGGCGCGGCGGAGGAGTTCACCCGCGTCACGGACTTGCCGCACCTGTCGAGCAGCGTGCATCTCGGCGTCATGGGCGCAACCGGCATGACGGCGTATGTCGGATTGCTCGTGGTGGCAGGCATGCGCGAGGATGAAGTCGTATTCGTCTCCGCGGCGGCGGGCGCGGTCGGCTCGCTCGTCGGCCAGATCGCGCGACTCAAGGGGGCCGCGCATGTGATCGGCTCGGCCGGGAGCGACGAGAAGGTTGCCGCCATTCGCGAACGCTACGGATACGATGCGGCGTTCAACTACCGGCGCGCACCGGTGCTCGAGCAACTGGAGGCCGTGGCCCCCGCGGGCATCGACGTCTATTTCGACAACGTGGGCGGCGATCATCTCGAGGCTGCGTTGTCGACCTTCAATTACGGCGGACGTGCGGCGATCTGCGGTGCGATTTCGCAGTACGACCGCGTCGGCGTATCGCCGGGGCCGCGGTTCATGGAAAACATCGTCTATCGCAGCCTGACGTTGACGGGCTTCCTGCTGCACGACTATCGGCAGTATCGCGATGCGTTCGTCGACGAGATGACGGAGTGGCTGAGGGGCGGACAGATCGTGCATGACGAAACGATCGTCGACGGTATCGCGCGCGCGCCGGCGGCCTTTATCGGGCTGATGAACGGGACCAACACCGGCAAGATGCTGGTCAGGATCACGTGACCGATTGAACACGCGCGGTCGACCGGGCCAGGGTTCGACCGCGCCGCTTGCGAGTGGGACATGCCTGATGCGACTGTACGACCGGACGACGGGCTGCGCGTGGGTTCCGCCCGCGAGTTCGCGGGTGCCCAGGTGACGGTGCTGGAATGCGACGGAAGCGTGCTGGTGGTGCGTTGGGTCGAGCCCGGCGTCCGGCATTTCGGCGAGCAGCGCTGGCGGCGCGCCACCGCATCCCGCCGCGGCACCTGTGTGCTGTCGCATTTGCCCATCGCCCCCGGTGACACCGTGTTTCGTCCGGCGGAGCGGCCTAGACCGACCAATGCCGGCGCGATGATCCTCGCAAGCGATGCGCTGGGTATGCAGCCTGCCTGAATGCGTGCCGGCGTGAGCAGCGCCGGCACGACCGCATCACGATTGCGCGACGGTGTTCCGGAGTACGCCGATCCCTTCGATCTCGACCTCGCACACGTCGCCGGCGCGCATCCAGAGCTGGGGATTGCGCGCCATGCCGATGCCCGACGGCGTGCCGGTCGCGATCACGTCGCCGGGCTCGAGCGTCATGACTTCGCTGATGGTGGCGATCAGCGTGGCGATGTCGAAGATCATGTCGTTCGTATTGGCTTCCTGGACGACGACACCGTTGAGCCGGGTCCGCAGCGTGAGACCGGCCGCGCCCGCCGGCAGTTCGTCGACGGTCACCAGCTCGGGGCCCAGTGCGCCCGTTTCGTCGAAATTCTTGCCGACCGTCCATTGCGGCGTCTTGAACTGGTAGTCCCGCAGGGTCGCGTCGTTGAAGACCGTATAGCCGGCCACATGGCTCAACGCATCGCTTCGCCCGATGCGTCGGCCGCCGCGGCCGATGATCACCGCCAGCTCGCCTTCGTAATCGAGCTGCTCCGATTCCGTCGGCATGCGGATTGCGGCGCCGTGCGCGGTCAGGCTGCTGCGAAAGCGCGCGAACAGCGTCGGATAGGACGGGACCTCGTATCCCGCCTCTTGCGAGTGCTCGGCATAGTTGAGCCCGACGCAGATGATCTTCGCCGGCCGTGTCACGGGCGGGAGCAGCGTGCAGTCGGCCAGATCGAGCGGCCGGCCGGTCAGCAGGATGCGCTGGCTCGCTTGCGCCAGCGCGGAAGGACCGGCGGAGACGAGGGTGTCGAGATCGCCGGGATAGTCGGGATCGCTACGCGTCAGGGCGAGATAGCGGCCGTCGCCGGCCCGGATGGCGAGGCCGGTGGCGCCGTCGCGTACGAAGCTGATGAATCGCATGATGGTTTTCCGATAATCAAGTCAAACAAGCCGGAAGGCGTGCGGCCGTGCCGCGCAGCCTTTCGATCGCGTGCGGGAGGGTGAGTCCCGCGTGATGCGGTCAGGCGCCCGATGTCATTTGCCGGTCGGGCCGGGTGCGCCGTCGTCGGTCACTTCGTTCGTGACCGCAGCGCGGATCCGTTTCAATTGCGCCGGATCGACCTGCTGCCGGACTTTCGCGACGTCGGCGGCGCTCACCGGGCTGCCACGATTGCCCCAGCTGCTGCGTACGAACGTCGCGAGTTCGGCGACCTGCGGGTCCGACAGCCGCCAGCCGAAGGCGGGCATGGCCAGCGGCGCCGGATCGGAGCGGGTCGACGGCATCCGCGAGCCGGTCAGGATCACGTGAATGACCGACGACGGATCGTCGGACGTGACCACCGCATTGCCGGCCAGCGCGGGAAACGCCTTCATCGCACCGCTGCCGTCCGAGCGGTGGCACGCATTGCAGTTGTCGAGGTACAGCAAGGCGCCGCCTGTCGGCGTGACGCCCGAGCGCAGCGCCGTGGTCGCATCCGGCTTGACGGGTGGTGCCGCCGGTGTCGGTGGTGCACGGTCGGGGTGGAGGCTGCCGAGGTAGTCGGCAACCGCGTGCAGGTCGGCGTCGCTGAAATACTGCGTGCTGTTCTCCACGACTTCGGACATGCCGCCGAACGTGGCGCTGCCGTGCGATCGTCCGGTTCGCAGCAGCTGGACGATGCTGTCCCGCGAGCGCTCGCCGGTGCCGTGCCCGGCGCGCAGGTCGGGCGCATGCCAGCCCGCGAGCGTGTAGCCGCTCAGGTACAGGTCCGTTCCGCGCGCGTCGAATGCCTTCTCCTCGCCCATCACGCCGTGCGGCGTATGGCATGCGCCGCAGTGCGCGAGCCCTTGAACAAGATAGGCGCCGCGATTCCACGCCGCGCCTTGCGCCGGATCTGCGCGATAGGCGCCAGCGGGGCGAAACAGCAGATTCCATCCGGTGAGCATGACACGCAGGTTGAACGGAAAGTGGAGCCGCGTCTGCGGATTCGGCTGGTCGATCGGGCGGACGCCGTGCATGAAGTACGCATAGAGCGCACGGGTATCGGTGTCGCTGACCTTCGAGAAGGACGGGTACGGCATCGCAGGGTAGAGCAGGTGCCCGTCCTTCGCGACGCCTTTGCGCAGCGCGTCCGCGAAGTCGTCGTAGCTGTAGCTGCCGATCCCGTGCCGGAGGTCGGGCGTGATGTTGGTCGAATAGATCGTGCCGAACGGCGTTTCCATCGGCAGCCCGCCGGCGAATGGCTGATCGCGGCGCGATGTATGACATGCGACACAATCGCCGACGCGCGCCAGATAGGCGCCACGCGCGATCTGGGCGGCCTCCTGCGCGTTCGCCGCGGCCGGTTGCAACCACGTGGCTAGCGTGGCGAAGGTCAATAGCAGACCGAATGAAGTCATGGCCGGTTTCGTGCGTTGCTTATCCATTGCAATTCCTATGTCGGCAGCAGTGGACCGGGATGCTTCAGGTACTGCTCGCGGATCGCGCGCGCCGCGAAATACGCTTGCGCGCCGACCATGCCTGTCGGGTTGTACGCCCAGTTCTGCGGAAACGCGCATGCGCCCGTCACGAATACGTTGTGCACGTCCCACGATTGCAGGTACTTGTTGACGACGCTCGTGTCCGGACGATCGCCGCAGACCGCACCGCCGGTCGTATGCGTGGTCTGGTACGGCCGCATGTCGAAGTGATCGCCGATCTTCCCGGCATGGACCGACATCGATTTCGGCTTCATCGCACGCGCGACTTGCTCGGCCTTGTCGGTGACGAAGCGCGTCATGCGCATCTCGTTGTCGTGCCAGTCGAAGGTCATGCGCAGCAGCGGGAGGCCGTATGCGTCGCGATAGGTCGGATCGAGATCCAGGTAGTTCGTGCGGTATGACATGACCGAGCCCGCCGTACCGATGGAAAACGAATGCAGATAGTTGTCCTTGAGCGCCTTCTTCCAGGCGGCCCCCCATTTGGGGGTGCCTTCCGGCAGCAGGGTCTGGCCGATCGGGCGGCCGCCGGTGACCATCGCGCTGATGTAGGCGCCGCCGACGAACCCCGCCGCGGAATGATCGAAGTGATCCGCGTTGAAGTCGTCGAATGCCTGCCCCCCCGAGCCGGCGCCGATGAACGGATCGATGTGGACATCCTTGTCGAAGAACAGCGAGACCGCGCTGTTCTTCTGATAGGCGAAGTTCCTGCCGACGGTTCCCGTTCCTGTCGCCGGATCGTACGGCGTTCCGATCCCGGACAGCAGCAGCAGGCGCACGTTGTGCATCTGGAATGCGCAAAGCAAGACGATGCGCGCCGGCTGAAATACTTCCCGGCCCTGCGCATCGAGATAGGTCACGCCGGTGGCGCGCTTGCCGGACGAATCGAGCTGTACACGCGTCACATGGGATCGGTCGCGCAACTCGAAATTGGGTTTGGCCAGCAACGCGGGCAGGATGCAGGCTTGCGGCGATGCCTTCGCATACATGTAGCAGCCGAAGCCTTCGCAATAGCCGCAGAAGTTGCACGGGCCGAGCTGCATCCCGTACGGATTCTGATAGGCGATCGACGCGTTGGACGCGGGAATCGGAAACGGATGGAAACCCACTTCGCTTGCGGCGTGCCTGAACAGCGTCGCCGGATAGTTGTCGGCGAGCGGCGGGCACGGATAGTCGCGCCGGCGCAAGGCCTCGAAGGGATTGCCGCCGTCGACGATCCGGCCGTGCAGGTTGCCTGCCTTGCCCGACGTGCCCATCACGGCCTCGATACGCTCGAAGTACGGTTCGAGTTCGTCCAGTGAGTAGGGCCAGTCCTGGATCGTCATGTCGCCGGGGATGAACCCGGCGCCATAGCGCTGCACGTAGTGCGAGCGGATCTTGAGGTCGGCGGCATTGGCGCGCCAGGTCGTGCCGTTCCAGTGCACGCCCGAGCCGCCCACCCCGGTACCCAGCAGGAACGCGCCGAGCTGCCGGTAGGGCAATGCGTCTTCGTTCGGCGCATGCCGGATCGTGACCGTCTCGCGCGCAAGATTCTGCATCAGCTTGCGCCGCTGAATGTAAGCGAGCTCGTCGGCGATGGCCGGATACGCGAACTCGGGGCTCGTATCGCGGTTTTCCCCGCGCTCGAGGCCGACGACGGTCAGGCCGGCCTCGGCCAGCTCCATCCCCATGATCGCCCCTGTCCATCCCATCCCGACGACGACAGCGTCCACTTCCGGTTTCGTGACTTGCGGCATATGCATTTCAACCCTGTTGACCTTCGATGCTGACGGGCCCGTACGGGTAGCGCTTGCCGGTCCCGACCCAGTCGAGGAAGTCCGCCCTGGCTCCCGGAAAGCCGATCATCTTCCAACTGCCCATCGACTTGTTGCCGCCGTGTATCGGATCCGACAGATAGCCTTCGCGGGTGTTCTCCAGCAGAAACGCGAAGAAATCCGTCGACGAGATCGCGTCGAACGCCATCGCGCCGGACTCCAGGCGTGCGAGCACGTCGGTCCGTTCCGCGATGGCGAGATCGGCAAAGCGCTTGCCGGCGAAGTCGCGCATGCATCGTTCGTTCGTCGCCTGGATGCCGGCTCGGTACACCTCGCGCGGCGTCAGCCTCGACTGATAGCCGAACAACGGCGAGGCGGCGCGAAACGGTCCCTGCATATACCAGTGCGCCGCGTAGCCGTAACCGGATTCCAGTTGCCTGTCGATGAAGACGGGTACGTTCAGGTCCAGCGCGCCGGGCCCTTCGTCGTCGTGCGGGATCAGGCGATCCACTGCCGCGAGCACGAAGTGCCATTCGTCGGGCGTGAAGAACACCGGGCGATAGGTGTCGAGCCGGACGCCGCCGTCGGCGCTTTGCGTCGCCGTCGGTGCCGGCGATGCGTCGTCACCTGGATGGCACGCACCCATCGCAACGGCGGCGGGAACGATGGCGACGCGTTTGAGGAATATGCGCCTGGTGGACTCCGGCGCGGGCGGCTTGTCGTCGTGTGACTGGGCTTTGCTCATGGACGGTTTTTCAGGCCATTTCGAGGTGTCGTTACATGCGCCGGGCACTGTCGCTACAGGCCGCTGACGATGCAGCGAGCGCGCGTCGGATTGCATTTCAATCGGCATGCGTCGTGCGGATGCTCCCGGATGGAAGCGCGCGTCATGCCATGCGTCGAAGGGTGATGGAAGCAAACAGTACCGACAGCCCCGTGCAATGGCAGCCCCCTGTTTGGGGAGGACGGGCCGGATCGACGATGGACGACGCAGGCAGCGACGTGGCCCGCGCTCCGTCCGAGGCGCCGTATCGGTGAAATGGTCGGGCTGACCCGGATGCGCGACAGGGCGCCCGAGTTACTGCAGGGGCGATCGGGCAGCACATTGTCTGGCGGGCGTGATGCGCGTTGCTGAAGCATGTGTGCACGACGAGGTCCGCATGGCAGCGCAACGTAGATCCGCATGCCCCCCACTTGGGGAGGAATCTTGCATATGTCGCGACGGTACGAGGATCATTGCGTTGGCGAAGTGCGCGTCTTAACGCAGACGAATTCGCTTCAACGATGCAGGAATTTTTTGCGCGGTTACTGCTATCCGAGGTGCCCGGGAGAAGCCGCGGCGCCGTTGGATGGCAACCGCATCACTCGACTCCGCAGCGAATTGCGCGCCGAGCGTGGCTTTGCGGACGCGCGATGAAACCAACCAGGGAGTTTTCCATGTCGACCTTCTCAAGACGTTCGTTCGTCCAGTCAATCGGTGCCGCGACACTCGCGCCCGGCGTGTTGCTCGCATCGGCGGAGGGTGGAGCTGCACCTGCAAAGTCCACGCCAACGCAGGGAGGTGGCGCGAACTATGCCGATTACAAGCATATCCAGGTCACCCAGGACAGCGGTGTCGCCACGGTGACGTTGAACTACCCGCCGCTCAACCTGCTCGACGAGGTACTGTCGGAGGAGTTCGACTCGCTGACCCGACAACTTGAACAGGATACGAACGTACGAGTCGTCGTGCTGCAGAGCGCCGTGCCGAAGTTCTTCATTGCGCATTCGGGCCTGCATCGTGTCGGCTCCGCGCCGAAAACGACCTCGAATACCCGGACCTTCCGCCTGACACAGATGCTCGGCGAGCGTTTGCGCAACATGCCCAAGGCCGTGATTGCCAAGGTCGAAGGCATCGCGCGCGGCGGCGGCTGCGAGATCGCGCTGGCCGCCGACATGTGTTTCGCCGCGATCGGCGAAGCGGTGTTCGGCCAGCCGGAGGTCGTCTGCGGACTTGTCCCGGGCGGCGGCAACACGCAGCGCCTGCCGAGGCGGATGGGGCGCGCCCGCGCGCTCGAGGTGCTGCTGGCCGGAGAGGACTTCTCCGCGGAACTGGCCGACCACTACGGCTACATCAATCGCGCGCTGCCGGCCAGGGAGCTGGGGCCATTCGTGGACAAGCTCGCACGCCGCATCGCGACCTTTCCGCCCACCACGATCGCCCACCTGAAACGGTCCGTGGACATGGGATCCGACGTTTCCTTCTCCGAAGGCCTGTTGGTGGAAGCCCATGAGGCCGATCTCTGCGTAGCCAATGAAGCGATCCAGGCGCGTGTGAAAGCGATACTCGCGGCCGGCGCCGAGACCTACGAAGGTGAGCTCCGCTTTCCCGACCTCTCCGCGAACCTGCCGCCTGCCGATTGAGCGGTGTTCTTGCTTCCGGAAGCGGGGCAGAACCGAACCCGGGCGATGTACCGCATCGACGGGAGGGGGGCGGTATTGGCGAATGTGCGGTCGCACGCGGTGGCGAGCAAGCGATACCTGCCGATGCGCGGCGAGCAAGTCGGGCGCGCCTCGCGCCGACAGGTTGTCGTCTGCACCACCGGAAAGCGTGGCCGCCTCCGAATGAGTCGGGGGCGGCCATTCGAACGTTTCAGGCCGGTCACGATTGCCGTGACGCGACGGACCCGGGGTCGGCATGAAGCGCGTAGAGCTCGGACACGCTTACCGCCTTGCGGCTGCTGTGTTCCACCGATCCTTCTTTCGTCCACAGAAACGGATAGAAGCTGAAGCATTGATCCGTCGTCAGATGCTCGACATCCGCTTGCCAGCCGGGCCAGCGCAAGCTTGCATAGAAGTCATCCAGCTTTTCGCTGAGCGACCACCGCACGAAGTCGCTGTATCCGATATCAAGCGGCTCCCATCTCAGTGTGTCGGGAGCAAAGTAGTACACCGAACCGGTGTCGTCCCCAAATGCGCCTCCGTTCAATGCGAAGAATCCGCCGACGGTATCGTCCGCAATCAATAGAAAGCCGGACGATCGCCCATCATTCCAGCCAACGATGTCTCTAGGCAGCCTGGAATGGCCCGAGCCGAGCAGACGGAGGTAGCCTCCGTCCACCAGGATGCCGCCGGTCGAATAGGCGATTGCTCCCAGGGTCGATCGGGTGGATACCTGAAGCGCTGAAAGCACTTCGCCACTTCGATCGGATGGCGGCAGTATTTCGCAACGTTGGCCGGCTGCGGCAGCCCACTCGACTAAAGTCGGGAGCGCCGACTCGCGTTCGTTGATCAGTTCGTCCAGCGGACGCATTCTTTTTCTCCGGGTTGTTCAAGCGCGACCTCACCGCACGCCGACCGACGACCGCAGCGCCGCACCCAGCGTGCGCAGTGCTTGCCGGGCCCGCGCATCGGTCAGGTTCGAGTAGAGCACCACGTCGCGCATCGGCAAGGGCGGAAGCCCGTATCGCGCGCCCACGTCGACCGTCCCGACGGGCGCCACGCGATGCCCGAGCGCGGCGACGGCCAGCCCCGCAGACACCGCCGCGCCGATGGTCGCCACGCCGCCGCCGACGAATACCTCCGTCCACGCGACACCGGCTGCGTCCAGCGCGCCGATCGCCATGCGACGCACGCTGCACGGCTCGGCCTGCGTCGCGAGCCGCAGCGGTTGCGGCGGATGGTACTCGAAATCGGTTGCGGCCATCCAGCCGAACGACTCAGACAGGAGGGTTTCGCCGTCGAGCCGTCGGCTGTCGTGTTGTAGCGCGACGGCGGCGTCGAGCTGGCCCCGGTCGAACGCATCGAGCACGTCGCGTGACGCAGCGACCCGGATCTCCAGCACGAGCCCCGGCTCCGCTTCGCTCATGCGCCGACGCAGCAGCGGCAGATCGGCGCCGACGACGTGATGGCCCACGCCGATCACCAGCCGCCGCTGCCCGGCGCCGAACGCGCCGACCGCACCCTGGTGAGCGGCCACGAGCTCGCGCGCGGGTTCCAGGAACGCGGTGCCGTCGGCCGACAGGCGAACCTGCCGCGGCGTGCGTTCCAGCAGGCGGCGGCCGAGGCCGTCTTCAAGCCGCTTGATCTTCAGGCTCACCGCGGACTGCGTCGTGTCCATCGCCTCTGCGGCCCGGGTGAAGCTCTTGAGGTCGGCGGTCAGCACGAATGCCTGCACGGCTTCGATGTCGAGTGTTTTCATCGCGCATCCATCCATTTCGGAAATGAATCATTGAAATATTCTGCCATCGTCTTTTCAAATGATTCAAGGTCTTCTACGCTGTTTCCAAGCCGTTCGGAATCTCCCTTTTCAATCCCAGGAGTCGATCATGCTGACCGCGTACTACGTGCACCGCCTGCCGGCGGACTACGACCTCGACATCATCCGCAATCGCGTGCGCGAGCGCGGCAGGCTCTGGGACGACACGCCGGATCTGGTGTTCAAGGGGTTCCTGCTGCGCGAGGCGGGCCGCTACGGTGCGACGGAAAACGGCTATGCATCGCTTTATCTGTGGCGCAATGAACAGGCGTTCGCCGGGTTCGTCACGGACGGCCGCTACAGGGTCGTGACGGACAGCTTCGGGCGCGCGCCGATCGACGTGCAGGTCGCGCTCGATGCGCGCAAGGGCAGTGCGTCGACGGGGCGCTTCGTGCGGCTGGAAGCCATCGACATTCCGGCGGATGCCGACCTCGACGCGACGCTGGCACAGGAGGTCGCGCGCAATCGAGACGTGGCGGCGCGGCCGGGTACGGTCGCGGCCGCCGTCAGCCTCGATCCGCTGCGCTGGAGGCTGACGCGAGTACGCGTATCGGAGCACGAGCCGGACGACGGCGGCGCGGGCACGGTGTATCAGGTCCTGCATCTGGCCCGACCGTTGCTCGATACGCTCGAAGGGAGCGGGGTGTGATGGCCGGCGTCGCATTCCGATCGCGGGCCGGGCTGGCGGATGGGGCGAGCGGCCCGGCATCCGCGCGATTGCCGGCCAGCCTGGTGGTCGCCGCGCATCTGGCCGGGATGGCGGCGGGAATCGCCGCGATAGCCGCGCTCGCGACGTTGCTGGCGCTGTTGTTCCGGTAACGGATGCAGCGGATAGGTGAATACGGAGGAGCCGCGCACGACGTGCGCGGCTCCTCCGTCGGGCTATCGCCGCTCAGTGCCCCTGCAACCGGATATCCCGCGACGATGCACCGACATACACCGTCCCGCCCGGCACCATGCGCCAGCCGTTACGCGACGTATCCCACACGCTCTGCATGCGCGGCGACACGGTGACGCGCACGCGCCGCGTCTCGCCCGGATTCAGCCGGATCTTCTCCCAGCCGACCAGCCGCTTCGGCGGTTCGTCCTTGTACGGCACGCCGAGATAGACCTGCGGCGTTTCCGCGCCGGCCACGCGCCCGTCGTTACGCACGGTGAACGCGACGCTCAGCGCCCCGTCCCACTGCTTCGCCACCGACAGGCCCGAATACGCGAAGTGCGTGTACGACAGCCCGTAGCCGAACTCGAACATCGGCTTGATGTTGTGCGCGTCATACCAGCGATAGCCCATGTTCAGCTTTTCCGCATAGACGGGATCGTTGTCGAACGTGCCGTTTTGCCCCCAGGTCGGCGAATCCTGATCGCGCGCGGGGAACGTGACGGGCAGCTTGCCGGACGGATTCACCGCGCCGAACAGCACGTTCGCGATCGCCTTGCCGCCGGCTTCGCCCGGATACCACGCTTCGACGATCGCGGATACCTGTTCCTTCCACGGCATCAGCACCGGGTTGCCGCTCTGGACGACGACGATCGTGTGCGGATTCGCGTGCGCGACGGCTTCGACGAGCGCGTCCTGGTTCGACGGGTTCGCGAGGCTCAGGCTCTGGAGATCACCGAAATCCTCGCCGGCCGGCTGCGCGACCACGACGATCGCGACGTCCGAACGGCCCGCGAGCGCCGCGGCCTGGTCGATCTCCTGCTGCGTGTACGCGCGGAACGGCGATTGCTGATCGCTGTTGCCGGCATACGTGACCTGCGCGGCCGGTGCGAGCGCGCGGATCGCCGCGACGATCGGCACGTCGACCTTCAGCCACGGATTGCGCCACCAGCTGCATCCGGTCGACGACCCGAACGTCAGGCCGCCGCAGCCCGCGAACGATCCCGACACGGGGTCGCGCGTGTTGCCCGAGCCGCCGCCGGACAGCACGGCCGCATCGGCATGGCCGCCGATCACGGCGATATGCGACAGCGCCGACGCCGCAAGCGGCAACTGGTTGCCGTCGTTCTTCAGCAGCACGATCGACTGCTCGGAAGCAGCCTGCGCGAACCGGTTCGCAGCCGCGAAATCGATCGTGCCGCCGCCCTTGGCCGGATCGTCCATCACACCGACGCGGATCATCACTGCCAGCTTGCGTCGCACCATGTCGTCGAGTCGTGCAGTCGACACCGAGCCGTTCGCGATGGCCTGCTTGACGGCTGCCGGCGTCAGGTACACGGTCGATCCGACGTCTTCTTCCTCGTCGAGCCCGGCGTTGATCGCGGCGGCGGTGCTGTGCGTCGCGCCCCAGTCGGACTGTACCTGGCCCTGGAAGCCCCATTCGTTCTTCAGCACGTCGTTCAGCAGGTGAGGGTTCTCGCAAGCGTACGCGCCGTTCAGGCGGTTGTAGCTGCACATCACGCTGCCGGGCCGCCCGCGCTTCGCGGCGATCTCGAACGGCAGCAGGTAGAGCTCGCGCAGCGTGCGCTCGTCGATCTGCGTGTTGCCGCCCATCCGGCCGTGCTCCTGCTCGTTGCCGGCATAGTGCTTGATGGTCGCGATGACTTTCTGCCGCTGCGTGGCGAGCGTGCGTTCGGCGAGCAGGTCGCCGGCGAGCAGCGGATCCTCGCCGAGATATTCGAACAGGCGGCCGCCGCGCGGTTCGCGCGCGAGGTTGGTACCGCCGCCCAGGCCCATGCCGAATCCTTGCGCGCGCAACTGGATTGCGACCTGCTTGCCGTAGTCGTACGACAGGCGTCGATCCCAGCTCGCGGCCACGGCAATCGTCGCGGGGAACGTCGTGCTGGCCTGCGACGTGCTGCCGGAACCCGTCGCTGAATCGACCATGTTCAGGTCGGGAATGCCGAGCCGCGGCACGCCCTGGATGTAGCCGGCGCCGCCGCCCGGCACCTTGGACATTTCGTATTGCGAATGAATGAATTGAAGTTTTTCGTCGAGTGTCATCTTGCGCACGAGCAGGTCCGCGCGTCGAACCGCCGCGGCAGACGCAAACGCATCGGTCGCGTCGCCCTGCGCGTTGAAATCGGCGTCGCCCGCATAGGCGGTGGTGCAGAGGGTCGCTGCCAGCACGACGGCCGGCCAGAGTGTGTCCCGCATGTTGCTCTCCATGATCGTATTGCCGGTTGTTCGGATGATGTCTGGAGCTGCGCACGTCCGGTGGATTCGCACCGGACGCAATTGGCTGGCGATGCAGGGTGGTTGCGCGTCGGCATGCCAGGCCAGGCGGGGAATCGTTACGGCCGGTTGGGCCCGACCGGCGCACGCGGGCGGCGACGCACGGGCCGCCCGACGCTGCCGAATCGGATGTAGCGATTCTCTGCAGTGACAAATGGTATGAATGTAGTTTGACTACAGCATCGGTGTTTCTACTGATATGTCCGATCTTTCTTCGGCAGGGGCGCGCAGCGGGGTGGAAAGGTGGTCATCGTTCCCGATGGCGGGGGTGTGGTCGGGTAAGAAGTACCTGGGAGCGGGTGTATTTGCACAGCAGTCGTGTGGCGACGCGTGCGTTCTTTTTCGTTTCGTTGCGTGCGCATCGAACCGGGCTTCGGTGATTTCGCGCACTGTTTGTCGGGAACGCCGCTTCGATTCCGAGACTTGGGAAATAGCGATTGTGCCGAGCTCAACGAGGCAGCCCCGTCTTTGTGTGCGGTGTTGAGTGAGGTCGCTCACATATGTCCCGTGCCGAACGGTGTTCAATCGTGTATTGCCGTGCGGGTTGTCCCACCGTGACCGTCATGCGCGGCAGTGACAGCAATCGTGTGCCGATGACGCCACCAGAGGCAATCGACCGGGCGGGTTCGCGACCGGGGCGCTGGTGCGTGTCCATGCGGCAAGCGAGACGAAGGTATTCGTGCCGGGCGAAGTGCCCCGTCCGGCGATGCTTACCTCGACCGACGGACGAAGAATCCTGGCGAAGCGCTTGGTCACATGGGCGGCGTTGAACGTACGGCGGACCTGTACGGTGCGGCCACGGGGCCGGTAGCCGAGCCCAGGTCTACACGTTGACGGGCGCGCGTCACATCGTCCACCCGTGCCGGGCGGTCGGTCGGGGCGACCGTGCACGATCGGCGGCGAGCCTTGCATGACAGTGGCGCCGCAGGTCCGCGAAGGCACGTTGTACAAATGTAATGTGACGTACGAAATTTGTCGGGATTGAGTGGCCTAATCGTCGATATTCGAGCGGGCCGCCGTGTCTGGCGTGTCAGGCTGATCCGGGGGGAAGGAACGGAAATGTAACGTCATCCGACCAAAAAATTACCAAGACCAATCTCAACCCAGAGGCGCTTGCAGGTCAGGCGATCCTCGACAGGCACTCGCCGGACCCGGTCGGGCACGCGGGTGTTTTCACATACGGGCGTTTTTGTGGGAACCCAAATCGATACGCAAGGACGGAGCCGGTTACGGGGAATCGGCTCGCATCGTCGCAACGTCAGTCGTTCCCGATTTGTTTTGTGCGGCCGCGCGAACGGGCAGCCTCGTTGCGGCCGCAAGTTGAAGTTCACACGGATGCATGTGCAGTCGTTTCCGGTACCCGGATGCCTGCTTCGAGGTATCCGGCAGGCATCCAGCAGCGCATCGCGCCATCAGGTGTACAGCGCAAGGACCGGATCATGACACCCATTCAGTTCAACGGATGTGTCGGCTGGTTTCACGCAGGCAATCGCCCGCATGGCATCGTGATTTGCGAGCCGCTCGGTCACGAGGCGCTCTGGCTTCACAAACTCGTGCGCTCGCTCGCCGAGCATCTCGCCGATCGGGGCTTTCCGGTGCTGCGATTCCACTATCCGGCGAGCGGCGACTCGCTGGGCGACGAACACGATGCCGACCGCTTCGACCATATGCTCGCGAGCGTTCGGCATGCCGTCGATGCGTTGCGCGAGCGTGTCGTGTCGGACACGCTGACGCTCGTCGGCGTGCGCGCCGGCGCCGCGTTGGCGCTCCTCGCCGCGGACGGCATCCCCGGATTCACGCGCTTCGTTGCGCTGGCGCCCGTGGTGCGCGGCCGCGGCTACCTGCGCGAGCTTTCTCTCGTCGCGCAACGCTGGCTCGATAACGCGCCGCCTGCCGTGCGGGATGCGATTCGAGAGGAACGTCCCCTCCATGTGCTCGGGCACGCGTATCCCGATGATCTCGTCGCGGCCCTTCGAGGCATCAACCTGTGCGAGTCTGCGGGGCGGTTTCAGGCATTGCCGTCGCGCGCGTTGCTCGTCGATGCGCCGTACGGCGACGCGCCTGCCTTGTCGGATGCGCTACAGGCACGCGGTGTTTCTGTCGAAGTTCGGACCTGCCCCGATTGGGGCAGCATCATGAGGGAGCCGGTCTGGTCGCGGCTACCCGACGGATTGCTCGACACGATCGCGAACTGGATCGACGACGGTTCCAATGCGGCCGTTCGCGTTCCCGTGCGGGAATCCGAGTCGGCCGTGACGCTGGCCGGGGAGGGCTGTATCGAACGGTTGATCTCCGTGGGGCCAGGGCGATTGGCTGGCGTGCTGTGCGAACCGGCCGGCAGCATCCGACGCGCTGCCGCGCCGACCCTGCTGATTACCAATACGGCGGCCAATCCGCATGTCGCCGACGGTCGGTTTGCGGTTCGACTTGCCCGGTCGCTCGCGGCATCGGGTATCAGCAGCCTGCGCATCGATTCGAGCGGCATCGGCGACAGCGGCCCGCGTGCGAGAGACGATCAGTCGGACATCCCGTATTCGGATCAGGTGATTGTCGATATCGCATCCGCAGCCGACTGGTTGAAGGAGCAGGGGCATCGCGAAATCGTTGCGTTCGGGATTTGCTCTGGCGCGTACGCATCACTTCATGCCGCCGCGCGCGAGCATTTCGCCGGCGTGATTGCGGTCAATCTTCCGGTTTTCATCTGGCCGCGCGGAGCAACGCTCGCGGATGCCGTCAATAACCAGACAAATTCGATGCGCGGCTACTGGGCGTCGCTGCGCAGCCGCCACAAGCTGCGTCGTCTGATACTCGAAGGGCGCGATCCACGGCCGGTCCTGCGTGCGCTGTTCCGTTTGGTCGCGGGCATCATGACCGTGCCCGTCAAGCGGGTCGGTGAGCATTTCGGCTGGCGGCCGGGTAACGAGACGCCTCGTGGATTGCTGCATGGCATGTCGACTGGCGGCATCCGTACCCATCTCGTCTACGGCACGTTCGATACGGGCGTCGACGCGCTCGTTCGGCATTTTGGCCCCGCATCCCGTGCGTTCGGGCATTGGCCGAACGTATCCGTCGACCTGCAGGACACGCTCGACCATTCGTTGCACGGCAACGCCGCTGCGCAGTACGTGGTCACCCGTTGCGCCGAGCTGCTGGCCTCCTGGTACGCGCCGGCCGAATTCTCGGTACCCGCGCAACCGGAGCACGCGCCCTCATGACGTTCGAGCAGACGTCGCACGCAGGCCCGACCGGGCGGCGATCGCGACGTCTCTCTCGTGCGGGCGTCTCGGGAGCGCGGCAACGGGGCGTCGGCCGGTGGTGGTTTTGCCAAAGTCTCCCGCTAACGTAACCGGACGAACAGATCCGCTGCTTCGGTCACCTTATCCTGACCGTGTCGAATTTTCATGGGGTTGCCGGTTCGCAAGCGCCATCGCGACTCCGTCCAGGAATGACAATGAAGCAAGCGTGTCTGGCACATCGAAAGTGGGATAGGCGTCACCGCCAGCGGGTAACGCACGATCTTGCGCAGGCGACACGGGATGACGCCGGTTCGCGAAACGAACGAGCGAACGTCGGGCCCGGTCATGCCGGCGACGACGTGGCATCGCAATCGCGACATTGCGTCCACCGAGGTCGATCGTGATGCATGTGCTGGTGATCAACGACTTCGTTCGGAAGGGCGGGGGCGAGGAAGTGTACCGGGTGTCCGTCGACGTGCTTCGTGCTTGCCACGGCGTGGTGGTCGAAACCTTTGACGAGCGTGCATTGCCCGATGTCGCAGGCGGCGGCCGCGCACGTGCATGGTCACGTGCCGCAGCGCGTGCGCTCCTCACGCTGCTCGATCGATTTCGCCCGCAACGCATCCTCGTACACAATTACCACAACCTGCTGTCGAGCGCGATTCTGCCCGTGCTCGCTCGCTACAAGCGGCTCTCGGGATGTGGTCTGTTCATGACCGCGCACGATTACCATTTGCTGTTCTACAACCCGAGCCTGCTGATCTATTCCCGCGGGCGCGCGCAGCCGTTGCCGATCGACCAGCTGCATCGCGGCCGGCGCATCGCTCTCGTGGCGAGCCCGCGCGGCTTTGTTCACGATGTCGCGAAGAAGCTGCACTGGCATGCGGTCAATGCGCTGTTCGACCCGCTTGGCCTGTTTGACGAGATTCTCTGTCCGAGTCCGTTCATGCGCGACCTCATAGCGCAGGGTGGCCGAACACGCGCCACGCTGGTGCCGAACCCGATCGACTCGACGCTGGTTCCCCGTCCGCCCAAACCCGCCCGGGGCGATCGCCTCGATCTGGCATTCGTCGGTCGTGTGGACGCGGACAAGGGCCTCGGCCGGTTTCTCGCGCTCATGAGCGAATCGGCCGGCGATGCGATTGCGTCGCTGACTGTCTATGGCGACGGAGCGGAGCGGGCCCACCTCGAGACACATCACGCGACACTCGTCGAGTCGGGGCGGCTGCGTTTCGCCGGGCGCCTCGATCATGCAACGTTGTTCGCCGCGCTACCCACGCACGACGCGCTCGTGTTGCCGTCGATCTGGGTGGAAAATGCCCCGCTCGTAATTGTCGAGGCGGCGATGCTCGGCCTGCCGGCGCTCGTGCATGACATCGGAAGCCTGTCGACCTTTGGCGACGAGATCGGCAACAAGATTCTCTACCGAAACACGTCCGAAGGCTTCTCGCGCGCGCTCGCCGAACTGCGCGCGCACCTCGATAGCGAAAATCGTCACTACGACTGGTCGCGTTACTCGGTCGAATGCTACGCGTCGTCGCTGTGTGCCGTACTCGGCATCGGTAGGGATGTACCGTGAACGTGGGCACATTGGAAGTCGCGGCACACTGTTTACTCTCAGCCCAGAAAGCACGATGACCGCTGTCCGAAAAAATTTTGCGTTGTTGTTCGCGTTGCAAATCTCGACGTACGTCGTGCCGCTCGTCACGTTGCCCCTGCTGACGCGCGTACTCGGCCCACTGCAATACGGACGATTGTCGTTCGTGCTGGCGGTGACGACGTATTTCATCAACCTTGCCAATTACAGCTTCGACCTGACCGCGACGCCCCGTGTCGCGCTGGCGGACGGCAGGGTGGAACGATCCCGCATTTTCTGGGCAACGGTTTGTGCCCAATGGGCGATCACGGTCGCCGGCTTCGCCGTACTCGTTGCCCTGACCCTGCTCATTCCGCATTTCGCGGCAGAACGCACGGCCCTGCTGATCGGCTTCGGGATGGCGGTGGGCGCCGCGCTTACACCGGGCTGGTACTTTCAGGGCATCCAGAAGTTGAGCGTCTACAGTGCCACGGTGGTCGTGTACCGTGCATGCAGCGTCGCGGCCTTCTTCATGTGGGTGCGCACGCCGGACGATCTCCTGCACGCGGTTGCGATCAACGCTGCGGTGCCGCTGCTTTGCGGGGTGACGTTGCTTGCGTACCTGTTCTTCCGTCGCGAGATCGAAACCGTCCGCGTGCGGTTCGCCGACATCGCTGCCGCCCTGAAAGGCGGCTCACAGGTATTTCTGGCATCGACGTCGATCTCGTTCTACGCATCGACCAATACCGTTCTGCTGAGTATCGTTTCGGGAAGTGTCGCCGCCGGCTATTTTGCGGCCGGTGACAAGTTGATTCGGGCCGCGGTCGGCCTGCTTCAACCGCTGAGAGCCGCAACCTATCCGCACGTGACGTACCTGATGCATCACGCGCGTGACGACGCGTTTGCGTTCTTGCGAAAGCTGATCGTGCTGCAGGGCGCGCTGGTGCTGGCCATGTCGGCAACGATCTACGCCAGCGCACCATTCGTCGTGCGGATCCTGTACGGCAGCTCGTTTGCGCCGACGGTCGGCGTACTGCGTTGTCTGGCGCTGGTGCCGTTCATGGCATGCATGACCGACCTGTTCGGCGTTCAAACCATGTTGCCGATGGGCATGAAGCGCGCCTTCAGCATCATCCTGATCTCGTCAGGGGTGTTGAATGTGACGCTGCTGCCGCCGCTTGCGATGCTGTTCGCGGAGCGCGGGGCGGCTATCGCGGTGTTGATCGCCGAATCGGCCGTCGCTATCGCGCTCGCGTATGTACTCTGTCGTGACCGGGTCGGCCTGATCAATCTGTCGGCGCGTTCGGGTTGATGCGATTTGCGCGCTGCCGGGGCGGCGGCGCTGGCAGCGTGATGCGTTGGACTCGCGATCCTTCCACGCTGCTGCCGTGGCGGAATGCGAGTCGACAGGCGTCGCGGTTCCCGTCCTGCCGATCTTCCGGTTACTTGGTGACGAGCGCCCCGGTCAACCCCGCGCTGATCGCCGGCAGCAACAGGTTCAGCACGCGGCTTGCGCGGACCAGGCCGGTGTTGTCGACATACACGATATCCTTCGACGCGAGCGGAAACTGATTCGCGAGCAGCATCGAGACGGGCGACTTCAGGTCGAGGTGAAAGATGACCGGCTCGCTGTCGACGGCCTTGCGCAGCACGAAAACCTGCTGGGCGTTCGACGTCTGCTGATTGAGTTGCCCGGCCTCCGAAAGCGCCGCACTCAAGGTGAGCGAGCCATCGCGCAGGGGCGGCACGGCCAGCGGCTTGTTCACTTCACCCATGACATAGACGGGATTGTCGTCGCGAGCACCCACATGCAGCAGGTCGCCTGGCTGCAGCATGATGGCGGCGGGACTTTTGCCGGTCTTCATCATCTGCGCGACATTCACCGGATAGATCTCGCCGTTGCGCGTGACGGTCACGCGACTCTGATCCGCGGTCGGCGCAAAGCCGCCCGCGCGATTGACCGCTTCCACCAGTGTCATCGGAATGTCGTTGATCGTCTGCGAGCCAGGGGCGCGTACTTCGCCGTCCACATACACTTGCTCGGCACGGAACGATGCCACGCGAACGGTCACCTGTGGTTTGACGAACACTTTCCTGAGTTCGGTATCGAGTTCCCGCTGGACCTGCGCCGCGGTCTTTCCGGCCGCGTGGATCGGTCGCGTCACGTAGGGAAACTGCACGTTGCCGTCGCTATCGACAACGAAACCCGGCGCTGCGTCGGAGGGCTTCGTGTTCTGCGTCGGCTGGCCGACAGCGGCGGCGAATTCGGGGTGATCCCAAACCGTGATTTGCAACACGTCACCCGGGCCGAGCTTGTAGGCCCCCGGCTTGCCGAGCAAATTGCTCGGGATCGACCGCGCGGGAAGGTGCTTCTGTTCCGTGTGAATCTGGTTGATCAGCGTCAGATCGATCTGCTTGACCGCGACCTTCATGTCGCTGGTCACGTCGCCATTGTCGGCGGTCGTGACCGGCAACGCAGCCGGCTCTGCCATGTGCTGGCCGGGCGCAAACGCACACGCTGAAAGCAGGGTGGACATCGCCAGGGAGATCGCGGCGCGCATTCGACGCACGGCAGGGTCGTTCTTTTTCAGCGCGAGCGCATCGAATAGCTGGGGGGTGTTCATATCGTCATTCAGCATGGTAAGCCGGCCGATCTGCCGGCCGGGTAGGCCTGTATTCAGAAACAATTTAAATAAATTTAATGCTCGCCGTGCCTTCTAGATTGGAAGATTTTTCATCTCGACACCCCGATATCAATGGTCCTGTGTCGCCTTGTTTGATAAAGATCGTCAAATCGAGGTGACGCGATGAATGATATGAAAAGACGTATTCACGTCACATTTCTGATTGCGCCGTCAAGCCACAGTATTGTCATGGGTTGCCGGAAGCGGAAACAACAACGCGTACTTAACATAGCACGAGACAGGTTGGCAACCCAGTGATTTGCACCACCAGTGCTTATTAATGTAAGCCATCGCACTTAGCGTACCGGGCATTTATCGCATAGTGGCCGGGACAAACAGAATCATTGGTGTTCCCGGGGCGACGGTTCAGTGACGTACTTTTTGCCGATCTACGGCCGGATGCAGGGCCGGCGCCCGGGATGGCGCGACCTGGCATGCGTCGCGCGGCACGCATGGCCACGAGCACGCGCCGCCACGTGAAGCCCGGCAGGGTGGCAATTTGGGAGTTTATGCATGGCATTGGATCGACCTTCGCCGAATGAGTACCGGGACGGAGCGGGAAATATTTCTCGCGACGCGTCCCGCTTTACACTGGCCGAATTGCTCGAAAATGTATTTTATTATCGAGTGGCGTTTATTTCTGTTTTCATGGGGTGTCTGCTGCTGGCATTTGTTTATGCCATTTCGGCGACGCCGATTTACTCGGTTGATACACTGATACAGGTCCAGGAAAACAAGCATAGCGCGCTGGGTTCGCTCTCCGAGATTTCGAATGCACTGGATATTCAGAATTCTGCCGTAGTCGGCGAAATCGATATCGCTCGTTCGCGCACGGTCGTCACCCAGGCGATCGAGGCAACCGCCGCGCAGGCGGAAGTTTCAGTCAGTAACCGGATTCCGCTTGTAGCAGGTTTTCTGGGTTCGATCCTGTCGAAAGATGCGAATGGTCTCGTCATTCCGCTGTTCAATACGCCGTTCTGGGCGTGGGGCGGTGAACGAGTCGAATTCAGCAAATTCGATGTCCCGGAAGCACAGCTTGGCAAAAAGCTGGAGTTCGATTACCTCGAAGGCAATCGGTTCGTGTTGAAGGACAGCGATGGTCAGGAGGTGTTGAAGGGGGAAATCGGCACGCCGAGCGAGGGTAACGGTTATCGCGTGGATGTGTCGCGGATCGTGGCGCGCGCCGGTACGGAGTTCCGTGTCCGGCGGGTTGCCACGCCCGTGCGACTCGACGCCATCCTGACCAAGTTGAGCGGGGCCGAAACGAAGCGGCAGTCGGGCATCATGCAGCTCAATCTAGAGGATCCCGATCCGGTGTTTGCCGCGCGACTGCTCAACGCCATCGCCGCGGCTTATCTGGATGTCAACGCGAAACGGCGTTCGGAGGATGCCGAGCGCAGCCAGGCATTCCTCGACGCGCAGCTGCCGGCCGTGAAGGCGCGGCTGGAGCAGGCGGAGCAGGCGCTGAACACGTTCCGCAATTCGCAAGGGTCGATCGATTCGCAAGGCGATGTCAGGCTGCTCATTGACCAATTGGCGCTTGTCGACAAGGCGCGGCTCGAAGCCAAGCTCGAGTATCAGGACTTGTCATCCAAGTATGTTGCCGGGCAGCCCCAGATCGCGGCCGTCGTCAACAAGCTGAAGACGCTCGATCAGCAGTCGGCCGAATTGAAAAGCAAAGTGGCGCATTTGCCGTCGCAGCAGCAGACCTATTTGCGTCTGGCGCGAGACGTTGAAGTCAATAACCAGCTGTACGTCGGCTTGCTGAACAACACGCAGCAGTTGCAGATTGCGAAAGCAGGCACGGTCGGCAATGCGGCGATCATTGACAAGGCCGATGTGAGCGACAAGCCGATTCGGCCGAAGCGAATGCTCGTGATCGTGCTGGGCGCGGTGGTCGGACTGGTACTGGGCGTTGCCGTGGCGCAGGGCTATGCATTGTTTTTCAGGCGCGTTCGCGATCCGAAGCACCTGGAATCGATGGTGGGCGTCCCGATGCTTGGCGTACTCCCGTCATCGCGTCAACAGATCGAGGCCGACTTGAACGACAGGTCGGCTTTCATGGCCGTGAGGGAGCATCCGGATACGCCGCTCGCCGAAGCAATTGCGGATCTGGCCTTGCTGTTGCATTGCAGGATGACCACCGAGCGAGGCAGCGCAAAGACCGTTCTGATTACGTCTCCCGAGCCGGGGCAGGGCAAGTCGATGATCTCCGCCAATCTTGCCTGCTTGTCCGCGGATAGCGGCATCAAGACCTTGCTTGTGCGTGCGAGTGCGGGCCAGGCGAGCATTGAGCGATGCCTGCCGTTGAAAGCCGAGAAGTGTTTGTCGGATGTGCTGACAGGCCCGCTCGATCTCAAGAAGGCGATCTCGCGCGTTCATGACAATCTTGACGTGCTGCCTGCCGGAAAAGGGGGCAAGCCTTTGCGGAACCTGTATGGCACCGACAAGCTGGACGCGCTGTTCACTTCACTGCGAGGTGCATACGACCTGATCATCGTGGATGCGCCAATGGCCCATCCGGCCGCAAACGTCGCCATGTTGTCGAGGTTCGCCGACATCACGCTGATGGTGGTGAGGCAAGGGTCGGTCAGCTACGCCGGTGTGGAGGAAGCGATCGAGAACCTGAAGAAGTTCGGCGCGGATGTGGATGGCCTGGTGTTCAATGGCTTCGAGCCCTCACCGTTTCGCTACGGCTATTACGCGAACGCCAGTCGACAGGCGAAGGAAACGCGGACGCAGGTCAGTCCTCGCCATGTGGCATCCGATACGTTTTTGTTCAGGGCATGGACGCGAGTCAGAAAGGAGCTGCTCAGAAACGTTGCGTGATATTGACGGGCGCGGAGCGTGGCAGATGAGCAATCGGGCCGTGGTGGGAAGCAAACGTCAGGTCGATACGGATACGGCGCGAGCGATGTCGTTCGTTGCGCCCGAGCCGGCCATGCGTTCCCGGATGCAGTGCGCCACGTCCCTGATCTCCTGCGATCGGCTCGCAGCTGCATGGTGCAGGTGCGTGAAGGAAGGAACGAATTTCGGGTTGCGGCACGATGGGTAAGACGACGGGAACATTGGGAGGCAGCGGCGGCTTCGTATCCGCCACCGGCGTGATTGGTTTGACGCTATTCACGCTGGCATTGCTGTTCAACGCGGCGATGCCGGCGCTCGGAATGGCGAAATCGAGCGCCCTGTGCACGTTGCTGCTGGCAACACTGGGGCTCGTCGGCCTGGTCAGAACGCGCCCGGTGTTTGCCGTGTCGATGCTTTACGTGCTGGCGATCGCCATGACCGCATTCCTTGCGGGCGTGGGATTGGAGGACGGTGGCTATCTGACGGAAACCGATGTCATCGGCGACGCGACCGGGGCATTCAGCCGGCTCCTGTCGTTCTACGTGGTTTTTGTCGTCTGTGCGCTCGTTGCCTTCGGTCGATTTCTGGACGAACGCCCGGTGCGGGCGTCGATCCGGGCGCGGATAACGTTGCAACCGATCAGCATCGCGATGGGGTTCGGACTCGCGGCCACGATTATCGCGATCGGTGTGATCGCCGGTCTGACGTCGGGGTTCTCGTTGTTTTCCGGCATCAATCGATATGCGCTGCGGAATGATTCATCGAACGGGATGATGTTCAACCTGTTCCTGAACAATCAGTCCTTCATGGGCTTTCTGCTGGGCACCATCGCCACCAGTTCCGACAAGCGCATCCGGGTGGCGGCGATCCTGACGATGGCCGTCGACCTGGCGCTCAACGTGATGCATGGCGAGCAATTCATGGCAGTGCTGCACATCGGGCTGTGCTCGCTTGCCCCGTTCATTTCGATTCATGCGATGAACGGCAAGCCGGTCGTTCGTTATCTGGGTATCGGTGCGGGATTGGCGCTATTGCTCGGTGCCGTTTCCATCGTCTACTCCTACAGGGGGCAGGGGCTTGAAGTAACCGACATGCTCTCTTCGCGCTTCCTGCTGCAGGGCCAGCCGTGGTACGTGGTCGACAACGACGCGCAATTGTTCACGGCGCCGAGGCTCGGTGGCACGGATGCATTCTGGCGATTCGTGCACTCGCTCGGCTCCTGGACCATGCCGACGTTTTTCGACGACTCCGAACCGAGCGGCTTGCGTGACCTGATGAAGTCGTACACCGAGCCAAGCGTGCTCAGGGCCTACATGTTCGACGACGTCACCTTCACGATGGGGAACATGGCGGTGCCCGTGTATTGGTTCGGCTATGCCGGGGGCGCGCTCTTCGTCGCGATGACCGGCCTGGTGTACGGCGCGCTCGGCGCGCTGCAGATCGTGGTTGCGATGCGCGGCGGGGTCGTGATGCTATGGCTGATGGCGAAGGTCTTTTCATATGCGACCTTCGCCGTCCAGCAAGGCGAATACTGGATGATGTTCGGCTCGCGCACGGTTTTTTATGCGCTTCTCGCACTCGCGTGGTGGTATTGGGTCGATGCGAAGCATTCAGACGTCAAATGAACCACGCCGGGCCATCCCGAGGCCTTTCGCCAGCGTGTGTTTTCGTCGTTCAGCGGTGCGGGCCGCGAGGAAGTTGTCGAAGCCCGCTCGGCGATCGCTTGATTGTGAGCATGTGCAGTGCGCCTCTGTCTGCTTCGTCAAGGTCGGAAATGGATGGTCCGGTCTTGCAGGCGGGCAGTCTTGTACCTTGAGTCTTCATCATTCCAGTCATGTCAAAAGCGAAGGATTCGGAGCGGTTTGACCATATCGACGCAATGCGTGCCGTTGCGGTGATCCTCGTCATCTGGACGCACTTTGCCGAACGGTTCGTCCCCCTTGCCGGCTCACAGTATGTGCTCGACACCCTGCAGCGTTCCGTGAATTTCGGAAGAATCGGGGTAGTCGTTTTCTTTGCGATCAGCGGCATGCTGATTCCAACCAGCCTGCACGGCGAGATCGGCGCGGGCACGAAGCGGTTTCTCGTTCGACGATTCCTTCGGCTGTATCCGGCATATTGGCTGGCGCTTCCTGCCGGGTATTTTGTTCACTGGTATCTGTTCGACAAAAGAATGGACATCCATGGCTTTCTGGCCAATGTGACCATGATTCCGGCCGCGTTTGGGGAAAGTCTGATCCTGCCTCATGGCTGGACGCTGGAAACGGAGTTGTATTTTTACGGGTTGTGTCTGATTTTGTTCTGGTGCGGGGCGCTTCACCGGATGCTCCATTTGTGTCTTGTCACGATCGGGCTGTGCGGGCTGTTTGTGCTGACCCTGGAGTTGCGACTCTTCCCGGCGGATCTTCTCAGTCAGTACAAGACCATGCCGTACCACCTCGGCATCATGTTCTGGGGCGCCTGCTTTCGGATGGCGTATGACAATCCTTCGCAATTGCTGCGTATCAGGTTGGCCAGGAGCGGTGCGCTGTCTCGACTATCGCTGACTTACAGGTCGGCGGTCGCCTGCGTGACGATACCGGTCGTCGGCATTGCGCTGGTGGGGGCCATCGAGGATTGGCGTCATCACAACGCGTTTCATCTTCCTATTTCGCTCGCTTACATGATCGGCATCGCGACATTCGCGATACTGGCAACCTTGCTGAAGCTTCGCATCCGTCTGCTTTCGTGGATCGGAAAGATCAGTTACTCGGTCTACCTGTTGCACAGTCTTCCGCTTTTCGTGGCTTTCTGGTTGTGTCAGCGTTTCCACATCGTTGGATGGCCGCTTGGCCTTTACATGATCGTACCGATCGTGCCTTTGATTCCATTGGCGTGGGCCGGCTACCGACTGTGTGAAGCTCCGTTCGTGAAGCTTGCGCGTACGCTCACGTCGCGTCGGGGAAGCCGTGTGTTCGCATCGGGCGATGCGACCGGCTGATTCCGCCGGGCGGATTCGCGGACGTGTGGGTCAGCTCGTTCCATGGAAATGATTCGATATGCGCGGATCGCAATACCTGTCTCGCGTATGCACCGGTATAGCCGGCCTGATGATCGCTGGCGGGCTGTCGTGGCCGGGATGCGCCGAAGCCGTATCCGCCGCACCGGCACCGCGTGCGATTCATGCGGACCTACCGGATGCGTACATTCATCCCGCCCCGGATGCAGCCGATCAGGCTGATGCCGTGCAACGCGCGCTGGACGCGCTGCGGCCGGGCCAGCGATTGGTGTTCATGCCCGGACGGTATGTTGTCGGCCGTTCGTTGGTCGTGCGGCAGCGGCATGTCGTGCTGTCGGGTTTCGGCGCAACGCTGATTGCGACCGATCCCGGTAATCAGACGATCGAGATGCAGGCGGACGGTACGACGCTCGTCGGGTTTCATTTCAAGGGAACCGGCACGACGCGTCTCGACACGCCGGAGTCGACCAAGGTCGAGGTGACGGGGCACGACGTGCAGGTGCTCGACAACGTCATCGACGGCGGTGCCAGCGCGGGCATATTCGTGTTTGGCGGATCGGACGTCGCGATCGTCGGCAATCAGGTGCACTCGACACTCGCGGACGGCATTCACATGACGCACGGCACGCGCAACGTGCTGGTCCAGGGCAATGTCGTGCGCGGTACCGGCGACGACATGATCGCCGTGGTGAGCTACCAGGCCGACGGGGCGCTGAGCCGCAACGTGCTGATTACCGGCAACTCGCTCGAAGGCAACACGTGGGGGCGCGGGATCACGGTGGTCGGCGGCGCGGACGTGACGATCTCGAACAACATCGTGCGTGACGTGCAGGTCAGTGCGGGGATCCTCGTTGCGCAGGAGGATAGCTACCGAACCTACGGCGCGTCCGACGTCCGGGTCGAGAACAACGTGATTTCGTCCATCCAGACCGAGGCGGGCCGGACCGATCCGCGCCCGCTCACACAGCAGGCCGCGATCGACGTCAGTACGTGGTCGGGCTCGGTGACGCGCGTGGTCGTCATCGGCAACCGCGTGTCGCACGCGCGGTTTGACGGCATTCGCGTGTGGGGAAACGTGTCGCAGTACCGGATCGCGGATAACCGGTTGTTCGCGATCGGCGGGGAGCCGGTGCAGGTGGGTGGGGACGGAGGCTGTTCCTCGGATGGCGCGAAGGCCGAGCAGTGCAAGGCGGCGGTCATGCAGCTGGCGTCGGTCGACGTGGTCGGGGCCGACACGTCGGCGTTGCCCCATGTGCGCGAAGCGCTCAGGCAGGCGCGCCCGCCGCAGCGCGGCATCGATTGACGCATCGATGCACGCGCCGGCTTGCGCGGCACGCGATTACCGCACGACGTCTCCCTCTGTCACTTGCACCTGCGGTTCCGGTGCAGCGAGCGGCACCGCGTGCGTTTCCGGCAGCGTGTCGACGACCGGACGCCCGTACTGGTCGTCGAAGCGCACGATATCGTCTTCGCCGAGATAGTTGCCCGATTGCACTTCGATGATTTCGAGCGGAATGCGGCCGGGATTCTCGAGACGATGGACTTCGCCGACGGCGATATAGGTCGACTCGTTCTCGCTGAGCAGAAAGGTCTCGTTGCCGCGCGTCACCTTTGCCGTGCCGTGCACGACGATCCAGTGCTCGGCGCGGTGATAGTGCATCTGCAGCGACAGCCGCTTGCCCGGTTCGACGACGATCCGCTTTACCTGGAACCGCTCGCCGAGATCGATCGAATCGTAATGTCCCCACGGACGCTGCACCTTGCGGTGTTCGCTCGCCTGCGGGCGCCGGTCGCTCTTCAGGCGCGCGACGATGTTCTTCACGCGCTGCACGTCGTGCTTGTTCGCGACGAGCACCGCGTCGGGCGTTTCGATCACGACGACATCCTTCATGCCGACGCACGCGATGAGACGGCCTTCCGAACGCACGAGGCTGTCCTGCGTATCCTCGAACACGATCGGGCCGCGGGCGACGTTGCCGTGGTCGTCCTTCGGCATGATTTCCCAGATCGCATCCCACGTGCCGACGTCCGACCAGCCGGCCGAGAGCGGCACCACGATGCCTTCGATGCCCAGTTCGCTGCTGTCGGCCAGGCGCTCCATGACCGCATAGTCGATCGAGTCGGACGGGCAGGCGTCGAAGGCCGCGGCGTCGATCCGGAAGAACGGATCGTCTGCGACGCCCGCACGCCACGCCGACTCGCAGGCCGCATGGATCTCGGGCGCCAGTGCGTGAATCGCCTTGAGCCAGACCGATGCGCGTGTGACGAAAATGCCGCTGTTCCACCAGTAGTCGCCCGACTGCAGATAGCGCTCGGCGAGCGCCGCGTCGGGTTTCTCGACGAAGCGTCCGATCGAATAACCGCCTTGTCCGCCGTGGCGGCTCGTCCGCGGCTCGCCGACCCGGATATAGCCGTAGCCCGTTTCCGCGCGGCGGGGCAGCACGCCGAGCGTCACGATCGCGCCTTCCTGCGCATAACGTGCCGCGCGCGCAATCGCGTCCTGGAACGCGCCGACATCGGCGATCACGTGATCGGCCGGCATCACCGCGAGCACGGGATCGTCCTCGAGCTCGCTGGCGTCGAGCGCGGCAAGCGTGAGCGCCGGTGCCGTGTTGCGCGCCGCGGGTTCGAGCAGGATGCGGGCGGGCGCCGCACGGTCGACCACTTGCGCGGCGCTCATGATGCGATGCTGTTCGCCGCACACCAGCAACAGCGTGTCGCCCAGCACCGCGTTCGTGATGCCGTTCAGGCGGCGCGCCGTCGCGGACAACGGCGATTCGTTCGAGGTCAGCTCGATCAGCTGCTTCGGATACTGTTCGCGCGACAGCGGCCAGAGGCGCGTGCCGGACCCGCCGGCGAGGATGACCGGCAGGATGCGTGGAAGGTCGGGGGCGGGAACCGGGCGTAGGGTGCGTGTCATCGGTTGGCTCCGGTATCGGCGGGCAGCAGGTTGCGTACGCGGCCGTCGGCACGCGCGTCTTCGTTTCCGGGCCGGGCTGCCGAAATGGTCCGGGACAGCAGCTGGCGCAGCGCGCCGGCGGTGCGGTCGGCAGGCCGGATCATGCCGACGAACGGCGCACCCTGTTCGAGATACGGCCCGTATGCCTTGCGGAATCCGAAGCGTTTGTAGAACGCCTGGCGCGGCGCGGGAACGTGCATGCGCAGCGCGGCGTCCGGCCATGCGGCCAGCGCGGCGGTCAGCGCGCGTTCGAGCAGGTGTTCGAGCGTATCGCCGTCACGGCACGCTTCGCTCGTCAGTACCTTGTCGATCACGACGTCCGGATCGATGTCGTCGCCGGGCAGGAGCCGTGCGTAAGCCGCGACTTCCGCCACGTCGCCGTTGCGTACGGTCGCATAGACGTGCAATGCGCCCGCGTCCTTGCCGTCGATGTCGAGATGGGTATGCGCATCCTCCACGACCAGCACGGCGTTGCGTGCGCGCAGGATTGCATAGAGATCGACGGCGCTCAGATGTTCGAATTCACAACAATGCCATTCCATGATGCGGTCCTCGTGTGAAACCTTCAGCACGCCGTGCCGCACGAATACGTTCGTCCAGTGCGAAGCGGCGATGATCATGATGCGGATACCGCGCGCGCCGGTCTGTTCGAAAGCTTACCCACGCTCGGGGTTCGCACGAGCATGGCGTCGTCCGCCAACAGCGTCGTAATGTCCGCTAGCACACATCGGCGGTGCCGGTGCTTTCCGATAATTGCCACGGCATGGCGGCTGCGTCGCGCGGCTCGCCTTTATCGAACGTCAATGGAGAATCGGGAGCGGTACTTGAAGATTGCGATCGTTCACGACTGGCTGGTCGTGCCTGGCGGCGCCGAACGCGTGCTGGCGCACATGATCGACTGCTTTCCGCAGGCCGATGTCTACAGCCTCGTCGATTTCCTCGAGGATCGGGACTGCCTGCGCGGCCGCGCGGTGCGCACGTCCTTCATCCAGAAGCTGCCGTTCGCGCGTAAGCGCTACCGCAGCTACCTGCCGTTGTTTCCTCTGGCCATCGAACAGTTCGACCTGTCGGCGTACGATGTCGTGCTGTCGAGTTCGTATGCGGTTGCGAAGGGCGTGCTCACCGGCCCGGACCAGTTCCACGCCAGCTACGTGCATTCGCCGGTGCGCTATGCGTGGGACCTGCAGCACCAGTACCTGAACGAGGCCGGGCTCGCACGCGGGCTGAAATCGGCCATCGCGCGCGCGCTGTTGCATTACATCCGCAATTGGGATGCGCGTTCGGCGAACGGCGTCGATCGCGTGGCCGCCAATTCGAACTTCATCGCGCGCCGCATCCGCAAGACCTACCGGCGCGAGGCGACGGTGATCTATCCGCCGGTCGACGTCGACCACCTGTCGCTACGGCCGGACAAGGAGGCGTTCTACCTCACCGCTTCGCGGCTCGTGCCTTACAAGCGGATCGACCTGATCGTCGACGCGTTCTCGCGTACGCCGGAACGCCGCCTCGTCGTGATCGGCGACGGGCCGGAGATGGCGAAGATCCGCGCGCTGGCCGGGCCGAACGTCACGCTGCTCGGTTACCAGCCGTTCGATGTGCTGCACGACCACCTGCAGCGTGCGCGTGCATTCGTGTTCGCTGCGGAAGAGGACTTCGGCATTTCGCCGGTCGAGGCGCAGGCATGCGGCACGCCCGTGATTGCGTACGGGAAGGGCGGCGTGCGCGAGTCGGTGCGCCCGTGGCCGGTCGCCGGCGCAACGGGCCTGTTCTACCGCGCGCAGACGGTCGACGCACTGGTCGATGCGCTTGCCAGATTCGAAGCGCTGCCGCGGGGGGCGATCGATCCGCATGCGTGTCGCGCGAATGCCGAGTTCTTCGGCTCGGCGCGCTTTCGGGACGAGTTCACGCGCTTCGTGATGAATGGCTATGTTGCGTTGCAGGAGGAGATGGCCGGTCCCGCCGGTTTCACGCCGCGCGACGAGGCGTCGACCGAGGACGGCACGCGCGATCGGCCGGTCCGGGAGGGCGAGACGACGCTGCGAACCTGAGCGGCGATCGCGCGGGTTGATTACGGAGTGTAACGGCTGGGCGGCCGGTGCGCCGTGCCCGGGCGGCGCAGCCGGCCGGCTGCGCGCGCGATTATGCGGCGTGTGGCGTGCGGTGCCGGTTTTTTTAAAGGATTTCGGTGAAAATCACGCGCAATCGAGGGGGCCTTTCTGGCGGAAATGTAGTATTTGCCACTGATTGACGTGAATGCTGAGAGAGAATCAAATCTCAGTAGCCAAAGGTGTGTCGCGCGGGGCGACCGGCTGCGTAACCGGATGATTCAGGATTATCTTTTGGTAACAAGACCATCTCGAAACGGGGTGTAAATTCACGAACGGATGAAGTGCGACGGTCATTCCGCTTAGGGGTTGGCCGCGATCTGGTTCAGCATCGGGCGCGACTGTCGTGTACGACGCGACGCACATGCGGACGGATGCTCCGTTTGCCGACGTGCCCCGCCTGCCGGCGGGTCGCGTCAAAGCGGGAACGTCGTGGCTCCCGCAGCCGCGCGTTCCCTTCGAGTTCGATGACAACGAGGCCGGATGACAGCCGGCTCGACCTCCGGGGGCTCTCGCCGTGTGCAGTTTCGATCTTCGCCAAAGCTGCGGAAACGCGGCGCGGAAAGGTGGCCACGCGCCGCCGGCCGCAGCGCACGCGAACGGTTCGCGGAGTGGAGAAAGTGATGGTTCGTTATGAATATGCCAATAACGCGCGATAAGATCGCCGACGCGGGGAGTGGTAACGGGCAGCGTCCGCTGATTTACTGGACGCAGTCGCCGTCCGTCATGCTCCGAAAGGAACTGGCGCGACGCGACTGGAAGGTATCGATCGTCGCGCAGGCGAGCGAGTTGCGCGACACGTCCGGCGAAATCACCTGCGGCATCCTCGACCTGAGCGGCGGCCATGCCGACGCGATCGGCAGCATCGCGTCGACCTGTGCGTCGATGCGCGACGTCGTCTGGGTCGCACTCATCGACGTCGGCCAGACCGCTGCGCCGAACGTGCGTGCGCTATTGCGCGATTATTGCTTCGATTACGTCACGTTGCCCGCGTCGCATCAGCGGATCGCCGATACGGTCGGCCACGCGTACGGCATGGAATGCCTGTTCGCGCGCGACCGCGAACGGCTCGAATCGGAAGAGAAAGGCATCGTCGGTACCTGCAGCGCGATGCTGCGGTTGTTCGATACGGTGCGGCGCTTCGCACGCACCGACGCACCGGTGTTCGTGTTCGGCGAAACGGGGACCGGCAAGGAGTTGACGGCGGTCGCGATCCATCGCCATTCGGAGCGCCGCAACGGCCCGTTCGTCGCGGTCAACTGCGGCGCCATTCCGCCGCATTTGCTGCAATCCGAACTGTTCGGCTATGAGCGCGGTGCGTTTACCGGCGCGAATGCACGCAAGATCGGCTATGTCGAAGCGGCGAGCGGCGGCACGCTGCTGCTCGACGAGATCGGCGACCTGCCGCACGAGAGCCAGGCGAGCCTGCTGCGTTTTCTGCAGGAGCGCGCAATTCATCGCTTGGGCGGCAGCGATCCGGTGCCGGTCGATGTCCGGATCGTGTCGGCCACGCACGTCGACCTGCGCGAAGCGATGGAGGAAGGGCGCTTTCGGCCGGACCTGTTCCACCGTCTGTGCGTGATGCGCATCGACCAGCCGCCGCTGCGCGCGCGCGGCAAGGACATCGAGCTGCTTGCGCATCACATGCTCGAACGCTTCCGCGGCGATGCGCGCCACCGCGTGCGCGGCTTCTCGACGGATGCGATTACCGCACTTTACAAGCACGACTGGCCGGGCAATGTTCGCGAACTGATCAACCGTGTGCGCCGCGCGGTCGTGATGACGGAAGGGCGCCTGATCACCGCGCAGGATCTCGAGCTCGAATACTGTCTCGACGCCGCGTCACCGTCGGTGGCCGACATTCGCAAGTCGATCGAGCGCGAGGCAATCGAAACCGCACTGCTGCGCACGCGCGGACGCGTCGCGGCTTCAGCGCGCGAGCTCGGCGTGTCGCGCGCGACGCTGTATCGCTGGATGGAGGCATACGGGATCGAGCGACCGCGCGGCACGGGCTCGTCCGACTGAGATTCGACAGGGGCGCTCGCGGCTTTCAGCCACCGCGAGCGTCGCGTCAACCGGCCTGCGTGGCGCGCACCGTGCGCGCGGCGTTCACGGCGCGGATTTCCACGGCCGGCGGCCCATTGGCTGCGGCCTCATTCTTGCCGATCATTTCAAGCGGAACGAGCGCGACGCGCGCCGGCGTGCCGGGCGCGAGATGGAACCAGTCGTCGCGCGGCACGAAGCCCGGCGCATCGATTTGCACATGGCGCGCGACGTGCCGTGTGTCGATGTCGACGTGCCACGTGTCACCGGTGCGCGACACGCACGCTTCCAGCCCGAGTTCACGGCGTGCCAGCACGGCCGGATGCGTGCGGGACGGGAAATGGAACGCCTGTGACAGCAGCGTGCCGTCGTCGGCGCGCAGTGTTGCGACGACGGTGTCGTGTTCGCAGGGCCCGAAGCGGTACGCATAGGTCCAGTCGAAGAACCGGCCGAGCAGCTCGGCCGAGCCGATCCGCACCGCGTCGTGTGCCGCGATCCGCACCGGGCAGCCGGCCCGCGCGACCGGTGTGCGGCCGTCGCGCAGCGCGACCAGCTCGAGCGCGGCCGACAGCGGCGCCGGGCGCTCGTTGACGACATGCACGTCGAGCCCGTTCAAGCCTTCGTCGACCAGCAGCACCTGCACGGGCTGCAGGACCTGGCGCAACGCATGCCACGCCGATTTCGGCCGATGCGCGGCGTCGATCACCCCCCAGCCGGCGCCCGGCATCACATCCTGGAACTGCCAGACGAGCGCGCCGGCGCAGTGCGAGCCGGTGCGCCGCCATTCGGAAAACGTTTCGCGCATCAGGTCCGCGACCACCGCGCGCGACAGCTCGAAGTAGCGCGACGGATCCTCGCGCCGCAGCCGGTCGGGCACGACGTCGTAGAGCGTCTGCAGATAGTGGTCGCGGATGTCCTCGAAATCCCACGACGTGCCGGGGTCGCGCGGCACGGCTGCCTTCCAGCGCGGCTCGTGCACGCCGGGCCAGCCGAGCTCGGCGAGCGTGGCGTCGCACGGCACGTTGGAGAACGCGAGGCATTCGCTCGCGAAGCGCACGTCCGCGCGGCGCGCGTCGTCGAGCGGACGCAGGTATGCACCGACGCCGTAGTAGTGCGACACGCGTTCGCGCGGTGCGAACGGCAGCACGCCGCCGTCGGGCGAATCGGGCACATACGGGACGTCGGGCCGGCATGCGGCCGCATGGCCGGCCAGCCGGTCGGCGGTCAGCTCGAGGAAGCGCTGCTTCGGCCCGAGCCCGGACATCGCGGCCTGTTGCGCGATCTCGCTGCCGCCGCACAGTACGGCGAGCGACGGCGATGCGCTGTGACGCGACAGGAACTGCCGGGCTTCGCGATCGACGTTGTCCGCGAATGCGGGATCGTCGAGCGCGTAGTCGAAGTTCGCGAACATGAAATCCTGCCAGACCAGCAGCCCGAGCCGGTCGCACCAGGCGTGAAAGGCATCCGCCTCGTAGGTCATCGTGCCGCCGACGCGGATCATGTTGAAGCCCGCGTCGCGCGCGAGCCCGAGCAGGCGGGCGTAGGTGGCGTCGTCCGCGTGCAGTGCGAGCGGCGCGGCGCTGCTCCAGCATGCGCCGCGCGCGAACACGGGCACGCCGTTGATGCGCAGCCCGAAGCCCTTGCCGTCGGCGCCGGCGTCG
>NZ_JAAGPG010000182.1:0-15203 GCF_017104665.1 Burkholderia sp. Se-20378
GGCGGCAATAGGCGCCATCGACGGCACGGGCACCGGTACCGGCACCGACACGGGTGCCGCCTGCACCGAAGTCGTCGCCACCGGGCGCGGTTGCGCCGGTGCCGGCGCGGCTGCGCCCAGCGGCGGCAAGCCCATGCGGTCGCGCACGATCGGATCGCGATACTTCACGTCGTCGGCAACCGTCGCTTCTACGCTCGGCGCCACGTTCGAACGGGCGAGCGGCGCGGTCGTGCCCGGGCATAGGTGCCCGGTCGCTTCCACTGCACGCCGGTTCGCGTCGCTCTGGCAGAGCAGCGCGAGCGCCACGTCGGTCAGGCCCATCGCGCGGAATTCACGTGCATCGAGACGCCGGACGCAAGCCTGGTCGACGAGCGTCGTGCCACCGGTCGCGCCGAACCCCGGGAACGACACGCCGACGCTCACCGAACCCATACAGGTATCGGACAGCGTGGTCGTGAGGCCCGGCGCCTGGATCGCGGGGTTGGTCTTGATCGTCTGCGTACCCGAGTAATTGACGTTTTCCGCTGACTGGGTGTTGTACGGGTTGGTGCCGGGCGCGCCGGATGACTGCAGCGACTGCGGCGTCACGTTCGTTCCGCCGCTCGTGCTGGACGGCATCGTCACGTTCACGTTCACGCTCGAATTGCCGCTGCTGCGAACCCCGCTGGAGCTGGTAGCGTTGCCGCCGCGCGAACTCGTGGTGTTCGTGTTCATGCTCGAGCCGCCACCCTGGCTGACTGCCGTCGACGACGTCGAGGACTGTGCGCTCGAGGTCGAATCCGCGGTTTGCGCCTGGGCGCCGATCGTGGTCATCGCGAACATCGCTGCGCATGCCACCTTGATCCTGTTGCTGTTCATTTCACTCTCCGGACGAGGTTTGACCTCCCACCCAGGCAACCGTACTAATTCCCCTGATTCCCTTCAGCTTTGCCTGCTTCCCCGAACTGCTTCCAGCCGTTACCCAGCTGGGACCATGAGCCGCCCGACATGCCCTGCCACTGCTGGGCGTCTGGTCCGCCGATGGCACTGCCCGAAGAAAGCGTTTGTTGTTCTGACGGTTTGGTTGTCTGGTCAGGGTTGTTTGACGTCTGCAAATTCGATTGCACGTCGTTGGCAATACGGTCAGCGCCATACGCCGTCAGAGACGCGAGCATCAGAGCGGCGGCAATCAGTTTCTGCTTCATGCCAACTCCTTACGTGACAACAATGTGGGGAAAAGAGACCAGCGTCGCTGGGAAACTGGTCCCCCCACACCTGACTAATGACTGCTTCCGGTCGCACTTGCACTGCCCTGGCTTCCGCCCGATGCGGACGGCGAACCGGCCGGACCGGTACTCCAAACGGTCGACGAGTTGTAGTGATTCGAACCCGTGATCGCGCCTGACCCACCACTGCCGGTCAGCCCAGCGGCACCCGCGTTGGCAACGCCCTGGTCGTTCGCACTCGAAGCCGTGTAGTGATTGGCACCAAGGACGATCGTGGCACTCACCCCGCCCGACAGCGCATTCGCGTTCTCGTTCGTGCTGCTGTTTCCACCGTACGAGCCTGCGGCACCGATACCGCCGCCTGCCGCGAACGCGCCCCCGTTCGTGCCCGAACCGCTGGCCGTCGAAGTCGTGTTGTGGAAGGCGGATGCCGTGCCGGCGGAACCAGCGGGTGTCACCGTACTGCCCGCGTTCGCGCCCGCCGTCGAAGTCGAATTGCTGGTATAGCTGCCGGAGCCGACCAGGACCGAACCGGAAACACCCGCCGCAACGGATTGCGTCTGGTTGGTCGTAGAGGAACCTGCTGCCAATGCAGCCGACGATAAGACGGTGAGCGCTGTCGCGAAAATGACTTTGGCTTTCATAGCAATTCCTTGCTGTGAGTAAGTTCGGCGGTGGCGGAGCCGGGTCAACCCCCATCGAGCGGAACCCGGCATCCGTACCGCCAGCCAATGACGAACGCTACGCGTCGCGGCTTAGTGGTGCGTCGTCCAGCCGATCGAACCGGCATTTGCACCGCTGCTGCCACCTGCTTGCGAGCCGCCGAAGCCGAAGCCACCAACGGTCGACGTTTGGGTATGGTTCGTGTACGAGATCGAACCGCTGCCCGGGCCGCCTGCAACTGCGCCGGCGGCACCGAGTGCCGAGCCGGAATCGGTTGCGGAGAAATGGCCGAAGCCAGCAACCCCTGCCATCGTTTGGCCGCCGCTCGACGAGCTGCTGCTCGACACCGTGCCGCTGCCAGCGAACGCTGCACCCGAAACCGCCAGAACTGCTGCTGCAATCAGAAGCTTCTTCATGGTCGACTCCAAAACGGCGTGGACGGAGTGAGTCAGGAAGATCGCACGCCATCAACCTTCCTGACTTGAGCAATCCTCTAAATTAAGGATCACTATTTAATTAAAAAAATCCTGATGCCTTTTCAATTCAATTTTTTGCGATTTTGGCCAGACGAAGCTTAGTCTCGCAATTTTTAGTTATCCAAACTTTTTTTGTAGGTGTTTTCTATTATTTTTATGAACATTTGCCTTAAACCGAAAACACCAGCACCTGATAAACCGGAACGATGCACACACCTTTCCGGCTTGCGATATTCGACACCCCGCCGGACGGCATGCCATTAATCGACATCCCATTTCCGGAATCGAAAATTATCGAATACATTAACCACCGCAAAATGCGGCACCGTTGAAAATACGCCCTTTACCCGGGCGACAACGGGCCTGCATTGCAGCCAGGTGGCATGTCTTCTCCCTGAGCTATCGAAGAAAGTCTTCCGGATAATCCGGCCGACGGGCGTTCGATCTAATCCGGCCGGCGCCGGCATGGGCCAGGCGCGATCGAAGCGACCCTGCACGGCCGAAGACGAATCGGCATCACGCTGTCCGGCACGAACAGCCTGATCCATCCGGGAGAACTGAATGAAAGCGAGCACCGCTGTCGCCCGACTGCCGTGCGGCGCGACAACCGCGCCAGCACGCGAAGCGCGCGGCGGGCAAGAAACCGGGACAGAGCAACCCGCGAAGCTGGCACAGCGTCGCGAGCGTCACCCCGGCCTTTCCGACTACCCCATTGGCGCGTAAAGTACGCGCCGATCAAGCTACTGCTTATGGTCTTCATCGCCGTTTCCCCGACTGCTTATTGACGAGTTGGTCGCCCCACCTCTTCGTTACTTCGTGTCGACCGCCCGCCGGTGCGTCCAATACCGCAAGCAGCGTGCCACGTGATATTCCACCGCATATTGCGCTCGGCAAACGGCCGCCACGGCGGCACGCAGCGCCCGGAACGACATTTTTTGTTTCAGGAATGTATCGCAATAACAGTTTGACACCCTCGGCGATCGTTGAGCGTCGCGACGCAATCGCCGGATTAGACGGACGAATCCGGCCCGCGGGCCCGTGCCGGACGGCCAGATGAACGAGTGTTTCAAACTTGAGAAGCGCACGGCCGTGCAAGGCAGGCGGCGCGGGCATTTCCGCTTGCAAACCGGGGGGCGCAGCAGGTGCGGCCCCGTCCCGCGCCATCACAAACGAGAATCGATACGCGCGACGCCGGGCGCCGAGAGCCCGACCCGGCAGCCTTCGGCGAGGCTTCGACACGCGTTTCCTCCGACGACCCGGACGAATTTGATTCATTCGTGAAAATACCGACAGGATCACACCCCGCTCGAGCGTCGAAATGGGCCGTAAAAATGAAAATTTTCGTGTCGGCGTAATAATTAAAACAAATGAAAACTCGCACCCCCTGGCACCGCACATCAATTTTTTCACTTTCATTCGCCACCCCTTTCACGAACCGAATCGCCCGATTCGCAGTACACGAGGGAAACGTTTTTAACCCGTTATCCGCACATTTCTCATTGATGAAACATTCCCGCTTCACACCTGTTTGACGAAGCCATTCCCGCAAAAGCCTGATTTATCGCGCATTTCGTCGTATCGAATTGCTTCGACCCGGCAATTGGTTCGCGCGCTTTTCTGTCCCCACGATACATGCATGAAACAGAAGCGCGCATATCGCGCGGCAATTTCGGCGCCGCTCCCGTGCGCATCGTGACGGCATCGTTCATGGCATGCCGATTGCCTGATCTTCGGCTCTCACCGAGCGGCACGCCGAGGCACAAGATCACGAACGGCGGCCTGCTCGTCAATCAGCGTATCGGGGAAAAGTCGATGAAGATCACCACCGATCGATCGGCGCGTGCGTCGTTCAAGCATCAACGGGGTAGTCAGCGAAACCGGAGCGCCTGTCGCGGTGCTTCGTCGACATCAGCCCATGCGAACCGGCGCCTGCCGAAACGCTACCCGTGCAGCGGGATGGAACGCGTGCGCGCCGCCGTCGAGCAAATCGACGTGTGGTTCCTCGAGATGACCGACGAAGGGGAAAGCCATGAATGACAGGGTCGCGCTCGAGACGCGCGCCGGTCAGCGCGTCCTGGTGACGGGCGGCGCCGGCTTTCTCGGCAGCTACGTCTGCGAACGCCTGGTCATGGAAGGCGCATCCGTCACGTGCATCGACAGCCTGCTGACGGGTCGCAAGCTCAACGTCGCCGACCTGAAAGCGTCCGGCCGCTTCGAGTTCGTGAAGGGCGACGTATCGCTCGGCCTGCCGCAACTGCAGGTGGACGAGATCTGGAATCTCGCGTGCGCGGCATCGCCGCCCACCTACCAGATCGATCCCGTCCATACGATGATGACCAACGTGCTCGGCATGAACCATTGCCTCGCACTCGCGCGCAAGACGGGCGCACGCGTGTTCCAGGCGTCGACCAGCGAGATCTACGGCGACCCGGACGTGCATCCGCAGACGGAAACCTATCGCGGCAACGTGAACACGATCGGCCCGCGCGCGTGCTACGACGAAGGCAAGCGCGCGGCCGAGGCGCTGTGCTACGACTACTACCGCACGCACGGCATCGACGTGCGTGTCGCGCGCATCTTCAACACCTACGGCCCGCGGATGTCGCCGCGCGACGGCCGCGTCGTGTCGAACTTCATCGTCGGCGCACTCAACGGCGCGCCGCTCGAGATCTACGGCGACGGCAAGCAGACGCGCTCGTTCTGCTTCGCCAGCGACCTGATCGACGGCTTCTTCTGCCTGATGAGCGCCGAGCGCAACGTCGGCGCGCCGGTCAACATCGGCAACCCCGGCGAATTCACGATGATCGAGCTCGCGCAAAAAGTGCTCGCGATGACGGGCTCGAAATCGGAGATCGTGTTCCGGCCGCTGCCGATCGACGATCCGCACCAGCGCAAGCCCGACATCTCGGTCGCGTCGACCGAGCTCGGCTGGCGGCCGGGCATCGATCTCGACGAAGGCCTGCGCCGGACCGTCGACTATTTCAGCCGTGAACTGTGGCTCGAGCCGGTGCTGCGCCTGACCGGGGCCACGACATGAAAGTGCTCGTGACCGGCGGAGCGGGCTATATCGGCAGCCATACCTGCAAGGCACTCGCGGCAGCGGGACACGAACCGGTCGCCTACGACAACCTGTCGACCGGCCATCGCGACGCGGTGCGATGGGGGCCGCTCGTCACGGCCGACATTCTCGACCGCGACGCGCTGTCGAAGGCGTTCGCCGCGCATCGGCCCGACGTCGTGATCCATTTCGCCGCACTCGCCTACGTCGGCGATTCGGTGCTCGCGCCCGACCGCTATTACACGGTCAACGTCACGGGCACCTGCACGCTGCTGAGCGCGATGCACACGGCGGGCGTCGGCCGGATCGTGATGTCGTCGTCGTGCGCGACCTACGGCATTCCGGACGGGCTGCCGATCTCGGAGCGCACGCCGCAGCGGCCGATCAATCCGTACGGCTTCACGAAGTACGCGATGGAACGGATGGCCGCCGATTTCGAGCGTGCATACGGACTGAAGTGGGTCGCGCTGCGCTACTTCAACGCGGCCGGTGCGGACCCTGACGGCGAGATCGGCGAATGCCACGCACCGGAAACGCATGCGCTGCCGCTCGCGATTCGCGCGGCACTCGGCACCGGCCATGCGTTCCAGGTGATGGGCACCGACTACCCGACGCCCGACGGCTCGGCGATTCGCGACTACGTGCACGTGAGCGACCTCGCCGACGCGCACCTGAAAGCGACCGCCTATCTGTGCGGCGGCGGCCACAGCGTCGCACTGAATCTCGGCACCGGCAAAGGCACGTCGGTGCTCGACGCACTGCGCGCCGTCGAAACCGTGACGGGTCGCCGCGTGCCGACGGTAACGGCCGCGCGCCGCCCGGGCGACCCGCCCGAGCTGTACGCCGACGCCACGAAAGCCGCGCTCGTGCTCGGCTGGCGGCCGCGTTTCACCGCGATCGAACCGATGGTCGAACACGCCGCGGCGTGGTTTCAGAAAGAACTGCAATTCGAATCCGGCAAGTAAGCAAGTTTCCTTGAACGTCACGCAGGGGAATCACCATGAAGGTACGGATCGCTATCGTCGGCACGGGCTACGTCGGGCTGGTCAGCGGCGCGTGCTTTGCGGATCTCGGGCATGACGTCGTCTGCATCGACAACAATCGCGGCAAGATCGACGCGCTGAACGAAGGCCACATGCCGATCTACGAACCGGGCCTGGACGCCGTCGTCGCACGCACCGTCGAGCGCGGCACGCTGCGCTTCAGCAGCGACCTCGCGGCGAGCGTGCGCGATCGCGACGCGGTATTCATCGCGGTCGGCACGCCGACGCTGCCGGGCACCGACCAGGCGGACCTGCAGTACGTCGAGGCGGCCGCGCGCGAAATCGCGTCGAACCTGACCGGTTTCGCGGTCGTCGTCACGAAGTCGACGGTGCCGGTCGGCACCAACCGGATCGTCAAGCAGATCGTCGAACGCTGTGCGCCGGACGGCATCGATGCGGCGATCGCATCGAATCCGGAATTCCTGCGCGAAGGCTCGGCGATCGACGATTTCATGCACCCTGACCGTGTCGTGTTCGGCGCCGAGCATCCGCGTGCGATCGAGATCATGAAGGCCATCTATGCGCCGCTGGAAGCGATGGGCCATCTCGTGCTGGCCACCGAGATCGAAACGGCCGAACTCGTGAAATACGCGGCAAACGCGTTCCTCGCCGTGAAGATCAGCTACATCAACGAGATCTCGGACCTGTGCGAAGCCGTCGGCGCCGATGTCGAACTGGTCGCGAACGGCATGGGCCTCGACCGCCGCATCGGCGCATCGTTCCTGAAGGCCGGCCCCGGCTGGGGCGGTTCGTGCTTTCCGAAGGACACGCGCGCACTGAAGGCGACGGCTTCCGAACATGCGGTGCCGCTGCGCATCGTCAGCGCGGCGATCGAATCGAATGCGCTGCGCAAGGAGCAGATCCTGCGCCGCATCGAGAAGGCCTGCGGCGGCTCGATCAAGGACAAGCGCATCGCGGTGCTCGGCCTCACGTTCAAAGGCCAGACCGACGACGTGCGCGAAAGCCCGAGCATCGACGTGATCCAGCTGCTCGTCGGCGCGGGCGCGCATATCCGCGCGTACGACCCGGCGCGTCCGCACGAAGCGTCGCGGCTGCTGCCGCAGGTGTTCATGGAGGGCTCCGCGATCGACGCGGTGCGCAGCGCGGACGCCGTCGTCGTGATGACCGAATGGAAGGCGTTCGAGGCGCTCGATCTCGCCGACCTCGCGGATCACATGGCCGATCCCGTGATGCTCGACATGCGCAACCTGTTCAGCGAACGGCTCGCAGTCGACAGCGGCTTTCGCCGCTACGAACGCGTGGGCCGCTCGTGCGGCGAACGCACGCCGGCCACTCCGGCACCGGAACAACAGCAAGCCAGTGAGGACACCCGGCCGCCACGCGGCCTGCTTCAAGACTGATGATCTGACCTTGACGGGAGAACACCATGAAGAAGCTGGTTGCGTCGCTTGCCGGCGGCCTTGCGCCGGACACCGCCGACACCACCGACGCCGAAGCGGATCGCACCGCCTCGATGGACGCAGACGTCCCGCTCCTCGTCCCGTTGATGGACAGCGGGACCCGGATCGTCTTCCACATCCTCGCGCTGTGCTGGTTCGCCGCGCTGGGCATCTTCTGGCGCTGGTGGCTGCGCGACGAGCACTATGTCGATGCATTCCGCTTCGGCGTCAACTGCTTCGTGCTGTTCTGGACCACCTTCATTCCCGGCTACTTCATCTTCATCATCCGCTCGGCGGTCGTGCCGAATCCCGCGCTGCCGGTGCCGCGCGATTGGCGCGTCGCGATGGTCGTCACCAAGGCGCCGTCCGAACCGTTCGCCATCGTCCGCACGACGCTGCTCGCGATGCTCGACCAGACCTACCCGCACGATACGTGGCTCGCCGATGAAGACCCGTCGCCCGAGACGCTCGACTGGTGCCGCGAGCACGGCGTATTCGTGTCGACGCGGCGCGGCATTGCCGCGTACCACCGGACGAGCTGGCCGCGCCGGACCAAGTGCAAGGAAGGCAATCTCGCGTACTTCTACGACATGTACGGCTACGACAACTACGATTTCGTGTCGCAGCTCGACGCCGACCACGTGCCGACCCGCACCTATCTCGAGGAGATGCTGCGACCGTTCGTCGATCCGGAAGTCGGCTACGTGTCGGCGCCGAGCATCTGCGACAGCAACGCAGCCGGGAGCTGGAGCGCACGCGGACGCGTGAACGTCGAGGGGCCGTTGCACGGCACGATGCAGGCCGGCTATGCGGGCGGCCTCGCGCCGCTGTGCATCGGCTCGCACTATGCGGTGCGCTGCCGCGCGCTGCGCGAGATCGGCGGGCTCGGGCCCGAACTCGCCGAGGATCACTCGACGACGATGATCTTCAATTCGAAGGGCTGGCGCGGCATGCATGCGCTGAACGCGATCGCGAACGGCGAAGGGCCGCGCACGTTCGGCGATCTGGCCACGCAGGAATTCCAGTGGTCCAAGAGCGTGATGATCATCATGCTGCGCTACACGCGCCACTATTTCATGGGGCTGCCGCTGAAGCTGAAGGCGCAGTTCCTGTTCTGCCAGCTGTGGTACCCGCTGTGCGCGCTCGCGATGGCCGGCAGTGTCGTGATTCCGGTCGTCGCGCTGCTCACCGGCCGCGTGTGGGCGCACGTCGACTACCTCACGTACCTCACTTACGCGCTGCCGCTGACCGTGCTGATCCTGTGCGTCGTGACCTGGGCCACGCACTCGACCCAGTCGTGCCGCCCGCTGAATACGAAGCTGCTGTCGTGGGAAGGACTGTCGTTCGTGTTCGCGCGCTGGCCGTGGGTCGTGCTCGGCTGCGCGTCGGCGGTGTTCGACTGCGTGCGCGGCAAGGAATTTCCGTTCAAGGTCACGCCGAAGGGCGGCGCGATCGAACAGGACGCGCCACTGCGCGTGGTCGCCCCGTATCTGCTGATCTCGCTGTTCTGCAGCCTGCCCGTCGTCACGGTCGAGAATCCGCGCAACGCCGCCGGCTTCTATCTGTTCTCGACGCTGACGAGCATCCTGTATTTCGTGATCGCGGCCGTCGTCGCGGTGAATCACGGCAGGGAGCAAGGGCTCGGGTGGTCGGCGTTCAGGCAGATGTTCTTCAGCCGCCTGCCCGTGCGCAACGCGCTGTTCGTGATCGCGCTCGCGATGCTGTTGTCGGGTATCGGGCTGCGCGCGCCGAAAGGCTGGCAGGCAATGATGTGGCGCTCGGGTTTGCCGGCCGTGGTCGCGCCCGTACCAGGCGAACCGGTGAAGCAGCCCGAACTCGGCGCCTACGATCCCGAGCAGACGCTCGCGGCCGACCGGGATCTCGCGTTCGACCATGTGTTCGTGTCGTGGAACGCGCCCGACGTCCGCGCGGAAATCGACGATGCGTACCGGAACGCGCAGGCGCGCAACCGCTCGCTGATGCTGACCATCGAGCCCTGGGCCGCGGGTGACACGCGGCAAGGCGCGCTGCTCGAGGATATCGCGCACGGGCGCTACGACACGCGGATCGCGGCAACCTGCTCGGCGCTCGCCGCATTGAAGGGCCCCGTGTTCGTGCGCTGGGGCCACGAGATGGAGGCCGACACCGGACGCTACCCGTGGGCCATCGGCGATGCATCGGCCTACGTGGATGCGTACCGGCGGGTCGTGACCACCTGCCGCACGATGACCGACCAGATCCGCTTCGTGTGGTCGCCGGCCGGCAACCGGAACCTCGACGACTATTTCCCGGGCCGCAGCTATGTGGACGACGTCGGCCTGTCCGTGTTCGACTGCCCGCGCTGCGCGATCTGGCCGGCCGGCGGCCATGCGTCCGCCGCGAGCATCCTGCGGACCAAATACGAGCGGGTGACCGACTACGGGCTGCCGGTGATGGTCACGGAGCTCGGCATCGACGGGTCGAATTCGCGCAAGCGCGAGGAACTCGACGAATTCCAGCGGTCGCTGTGGCGCTATCCGCTGCTGAAGGCCGTGGTGTATTTCAACGCGGTCGATACGCCCGGCGCGTGGCCGGCGCATTACGTGCCGGACTGGCGGATCGCGCCGGCGTTCCTGCAGACGACGGTGGTCGCCAGGTGAAATGCGCGGTGAAGACGGCGCGCCGGCGGTGCGCCGTCAGCCGAGCAGTTCCTTCTTGCGCAACTGCACGACGTCGCGCATCGGCGGCGCGCCGAACAGCCGGCTGTATTCGCGGCTGAACTGCGACGCGCTTTCGTAGCCGACGACGGCGGCCACCGACCCGACATCGCCGCCCTGTCGCAGCAGCAACCGTCGCGCCTCGTGCAGCCGCAACTGCTTCTGGTACTGCAACGGGCTCAGCGTCGTCACGTGCTTGAAATGATGGTGCAGCGACGACACGCTCATGTTGACCGCCTGCGCGAGCGACTCGACGCGCATCGGCTTCGCAAAGTGATCGCGAATCCATTCGATCGCGCGCGCGATCCGGTGCGTCTGGCTGCCCGCGATCGCCATGTGCCGCAGCCGCGTGCCCTGCCCGCTCGTCATCAGCCGGTACAGCAGCTCCTTTTCGATCAGCGGCGCGACGACCGGAATATCGGCCGGCGTATCGAGCAGCCGCATCAGCCGCAGCGCGGCATCGAGCAGCGGCGGCGTCAGCTCGGCGAGCGCGATCCCCTCGCCTTCGGGGCCCGCATCGGGTTCGGGCAGCCGCATCTCGGCCGCGAGCTCGACGATGCGCTGCGGATCGAGCGTCAGCGACAGGCACAGGTACGGCGCGTCCGGCGACGCACGGGTCACGCGTGACAGGATTGGCAAGTCGATCGATGTAATCAGGCAATTGTGCGCGTCGTACTCGTAAGCCTGGCCGGCCACGATCACGCGCTTCGCGCCCTGTGCGGCAATCACGAGTGCGGCCCGCGACACGCCGCAGCCCATATCGACCGGCCGCGAGTGCCGGTGCAGCATCAAACCCGGCACGGCCGTCGATTGCGAGCCGTCCGCCGGCGCGAAACGGCTGATCAGCATCGCCAGCTCGCGCCGCCCGGATTCGCGCGACGCCACGATATCGGTCAAGTCCATGACGCTTCCTCGATAGATTTCCTCATGTCGCGGGAGCATAGCGAAACCACCCGTGACCTGCCGGGGATTTGCAGGATTGTTCAATAAATTTGCAGGATTGGGTAGACGCAAAAATCGGCTGCTCGCGCACACTGCCCGCTAACCGGGCGCATGCCGGGTTTTCCCCACGGAGACAATCAAAATGCCTACCTCGTTTGTCCTGAACGGCAAGAACGTCACGCTCGACGCCGATCCGTCGATGCCCGTCCTCTGGGCGATTCGCGAACACGCGGGACTGACCGGCACGAAGTTCGGCTGCGGCATGGCGCAGTGCGGCGCGTGCACCGTGCATCTCGAAGGCCAGGCCGTCCGCTCGTGCGTGCTGCCGCTCGCCGGCATCGCGGGCAAGCACATCACGACGATCGAAGGCCTGCAGAGCAAGCCCGCGCACGCCGTGCAGGCCGCCTGGGTCAAGCTGCAGGTGCCGCAGTGCGGCTACTGCCAGTCCGGCCAGATCATGTCGGCCACCGCGCTGCTCGAACAGAACCCGAAGCCGACCGACGCGGACATCGACGCCGCGATGAACGGCAACCTGTGCCGCTGTGCGACCTACGCCCGGATCCGGGCGGCGATCCACGACGCGGCCGCGACGCTGGGAGCCTGACCATGACGATCGAACTCGACAACACCGGTTCGGTGCGTCCGTCGCGCCGCACGTTCCTGAAGGCCGCCGGCGCCGCGGCCGCCGTCAGCCTGACCATCGGCTTCGAATGGGCCGGCCTCGGCCGTCGCGCGCTGGCGGCGACCGCGCCCGCCGCCGACTTCGCGCCGAATGCGTTCCTGCGCATCACGCCCGACGGCGCCGTCACGGTCATCGCGAAGCACGTCGAGCTAGGCCAGGGCGCGTATACGGGCATCGCGACGATCGTCGCCGAGGAGCTCGACGCCGACTGGTCGCACGTGCGCGTCGAAAGCGCGCCGGCCGATGCGAAACGCTACGCGAACCTCGCTTTCGGCACGATGCAAGGTACGGGCGGCAGCTCGGCCATGTCGAACTCGTGGCAGCAACTGCGCGAAGCGGGCGGCAAGGCCCGCGCGATGCTGGTATCGGCCGCGGCAGCCCGCTGGAAGGTGCCGGCGAGCGAGCTGACGACGGCCAATGGCGTCGTCACGCATGCAAAGAGCGGCAAGACGGCCGCGTACGGCACGCTCGTCGCCGATGCGTCGAAGCTGCCGGTGCCCGACAAGGTCACGCTGAAGCAGCCGGCCGATTTCAAGCTGATCGGTCACCGGATTCCGCGCGTCGACGCGTCGGCGAAATCGAACGGCACCGCGCATTTCACGCTCGACACCACCTTCCCCGGCATGCGCGTCGCGTTGCTGCAGCGCCCGCCGCGCTTCGGCGCGAAGGTGAAGTCGTTCGACGCGACGGCGGCCAAGGCCGTGCCGGGTGTCGTGTCGGTCGTGCAGGTGCCCGGTGGCGTCGCGGTCGTCGGGACCGGCTTCTGGGCCGCGAAACAGGGCCGCGACGCGCTGAAGGTCGAATGGGACGAAGCGAACGCCGAAAAGCGCGGCTCGGACGAGATCATGCGCGAATACCGGCAACTCGCCGACAAGCCGGGCACGTCGGCACGCAAGGACGGCGACGCCGATGCGGCGATCACGGGTGCGGCGCGCAAGATCAGCGCGACGTACGAATTCCCGTATCTCGCGCACGCGCCGATGGAGCCGCTCGACGCGGTCGTCAAGCTGACGGCGAACAGCTGCGAGATCTGGGCCGGCGACCAGTTCCAGACGGTCGACCAGGCCAACGCGGCAAAGACGGCGGGCCTGACGCCCGAACAGGTGCAGATCCACACGCTGTACGCAGGCGGCAGCTTCGGCCGGCGCGCGAATGCGTGGTCTGACTACGTGGTCGAGGCCGTGTCGATCGCGAAGGCGCTCGGCGCGGACGGCAAGCCCGTCAAGCTGCAGTGGACCCGTGAGGACGACATCCAGGGCGGCTTCTACCGGCCGATGTACTTCCACAAGCTCGACGCGGGGCTGACCGCGGACGGCAAGCTGGTCGGCTGGCGCCACCGGATCGTCGGCCAGTCGATCCTCGCCGGCACGCCGTTCGAGGCGTTCATGGTGAAGAACGGCGTGGACGCCACCTCGGTCGAGGGGGCGGCGAACCTGCCGTACGCGGTGCCGAACGTGTCGGTCGAGCTCACCACCACCAAGGTCGGCCTGCCCGTGCTGTGGTGGCGCGTGGTCGGCAGCTCGCACACGGCCTATGCGGTCGAGGCGTTCATCGACGAAGCCGCGCACACGGCTGGCAAGGATCCGTACGCGTTCCGCCGCGACCTGCTCGCGAAGGAGCCGCGCATGCGCGCGGTGCTGGAGCTGGCCGCGCAGAAGGCCGGCTGGGATCCGGCCAAGCCGCTGCCGAAGGGCCGCGGGCGCGGGATCGCGGTCGCCGAGGCGTTCAAGAGCTATGTCGCGCAGGTGGCCGAGGTGTCGGTCGACGCGGACGGCAAGGTGAAGGTCGAGCGCGTGGTGTGCGCAGTCGATTGCGGGATCGCGATCAATCCCGACATCGTCGCCGCGCAGATGGAGGGCGGCATCGGCTTCGGGCTCGGCGCGGTGATGCACAGCGCGATCACGCTGAAGGATGGCCAGGTCGAGCAGCGCAACTTCGACGGCTACCACGTGCTGCGGATGGCCGAGATGCCGAAGGTCGAGGTGCATATCGTGCCGTCGGCCGAAGCACCGACCGGGGTCGGCGAGCCGGGCGTCGCGCCGGTCGGGCCGGCTGTCGCGAACGCGATCTTCGCGGCGACGGGCAAGCGGCATTACGTGCTGCCGTTCGATTCGGCGGATAGCGCGAAGGCTTGATGAAGGGCCGGAACGCCGGCCGCGGGGCGGAAACGCCTTGCGGCCGGCGTTTTTTCTGGATGCGGCCGATGTAGCGTTCGATGCCGGCAAAAATCGCCTGTAACACCTTGATCCGTATAGAGAACCCGTCGATTCCCGCAGGATTCGATGTCGGGTTCGCCATTCGGCCGCGGCGACGCTCCGCCGGCCGCCACTCTCCGCCCCGCCCCCGCACGTTACGTCGGACGTAACGCCCGTAACGTCGCCCGCCGATGCTACGTAACAATCCTTCACCGTTGCCCCGGCCCCTTTTTTATCCGACCCGCGCCTCTCGTTAAAAATTCTTTTAAATTCAAGGCTGCCGCGCCGCCCGCAGCGGTGCCGTCCGCTGTCGATCCCTGACGATGCTGTCCCTGGCCCGGAAGTTGCAGCATAGGTCTCGCAAACACTCCTTTATGGACATGCGAGGGCCACCATGGATTGCAAATACCTGTACATCGACAACATAAAAATCAACTTCGTGCGCCGCACGATCGAAATCGACAACAAGATCATTGAAGTCACGCCGCGTGAATTCGACGTCGTCGAATTCCTGCTCGACAACATGAACAAGATCGTGCCGCGGCAGGCAATCCAGGAAGCCGTGTGGGGCCGTGAACTCGGCGTGTCGTCGCGCACGCTCGACACCCATATCTCGCGTATCCGTTCGAAGCTGCAGCTCGATCACGACAAGAACCTGCGCATCATCCCGATTTACGCGGTCGGCTATCGCCTGGTGCTGTTCGGTGCGGCGATGACGCACGTCGAGCGCCACGAAGCCGCGCCGATCCTGCGCGTCGCACCGCAGGCCGTGATGGCCGCCGACTACGCCTGACGATTCGCCCGCGCGCCGCCTGCTCGCGGCGCGCCGGCCACGCTCCCCCC
>NZ_JAAGPG010000183.1:0-255 GCF_017104665.1 Burkholderia sp. Se-20378
GGGGGGGGGGGGGGGGGGGGGGGGGGGGGGGGGGGGGGGGGGGGGGGGGGGGGGGGGGGGGGGGGGGGGGGGGGGGGGGGGGGGGGGGGGGGGGGGGGGGAGGGGGGGGGGGGGGGGGGGGGGGGGGGGGGGGGGGGGGGGGGGGGAGGGGAGAGGGGGGGGGGGGGGGGGGGGGGGGGGGGGGGGGGGGGGGGGGGGGGGGGGGAGGGGGGGGAGGGGGGGGGGGGAGGGGGGGGGGGGGGAGGGTTGTTTTTT
>NZ_JAAGPG010000184.1:0-14842 GCF_017104665.1 Burkholderia sp. Se-20378
TCGACGAAGCCGCGCGCCTGCGCGGGCTCGCCGGCACCTTCGAGCGCTGGCACGAGCAGATGATCTCGTTGACCACGCAGAACCAGGACATGCGCACGAAGAACCAGGAACTGTCGGCGATCGTCGCGCACGTGTCGATCGTGTCGCTGAACGCGTCGATCGAGGCCGCACGCGCCGGCACGGCCGGGCGCGGCTTCTCGATCGTCGCGAGCGAGGTGCGCGGGCTGGCCGCACGCTCGCAGCAACTGTCGAACAGCTATCGCGACAGCCTGAACCGCAACGATCTCGTGACGGCCGCGACGTTCCAGGACATTCAGGCCGGCGGCAAGATGATCACGGCCGCGCTCGCGACCGTCGAGACGCTGGCCGGGCAACTGCACGCGCGGATCGAAGGAGGCGCGGCGTGATCAGCGCGCAGGCGAAGGCCGGCTTCGAGCGGATTTTCTTCGACGCGGCGCGTACGCGGCTCGCGTCCGGCGGCGCGTGCGACATCCGGCCGTCCGCCGGCCCCGCACACGACGGGCACGATCACGCGCCCGCGAAGTCGCGCACGAAGCCGAAGGTGCCCGAGCACGTCGCGGTGCTGACGATCTCGGCGCTGCATTTCCGCCTGCTGCTGGCGCTGCGCTTCAGCGACGACGATGCCACGCGCCGCCATTTCGCCGGCGCGACGGCGGGCACGAGCAGCCAGCGACCGCTGCCCGAAGCATTCATGGAAGTCGCGAACCTGTGCTGCGGCGCGATCAACCAGGCGCTGACCGTGCCGTTTCCCGACCTAGGGATGTCGACGCCGTATCTGCTGAGCGGATCGAGCATCGACTACCTGCCCGCGCTTTCGCCGGATCACGTGGCGGCCTACGACCTGACGCTCGACGGCGACGTGCGGGTCGGCGCGACGTTGTGCGTATGCGCGAACGCGCCGGTCGATTTCCATGTGCCGGCAACGGCTACGGTGGATACCGGCGGCGAGCTCGAACTGTTCTGACCGACCCCGACCGACCATTAGGAACCCTTGAGATGACCCTGGACAAACCCGTCAGCAAGGTGCTCGTGCTCGATGACAGCCGCGCGCATGCCGACGCGATCAAGCGTTTCTGCGACGAGCACAACCTGGTCGGCCTGACCGTACGGCGCAACCGGCTGCTGAAGGTGCTGCGCTCGAACATCGACCTCGGTGCGATCCTGCTGGCCGAGGATTACGGCGGCTCGCCGGCCGAGAGCGCGATCATCGCGACGCAGATCGATGCGCTGCGCCCCGAGCTGCCGATCATCCTGCGCCGCGAGTCGCTCGCATCGCGCGACGGGCTGCCGGAGGCGCTCGCGCGCGTCGCATGCGCGGCCTACGTCGCAGACGACATGACGCCGCTCAAGCGCGCGATCGACGAATACCTGTTCGGCCGCGACTATCCGAACGCACTCGTGCGCGGCATCTCGGAGATCACGGAAGCGCGCATCGACAGCCTGTTCCCGGGCATGACGATCGAGCACGAAACGCCGTGCATCGTGCGCGACCAGATCATCTTCGGCGAAGTGTTCAGCCTGATCGCGCTCGAAAGCGCGTGGTGCCGCGGCTACATGCTGCTGCAGACGAGCGAGCAGCCGCTGCTCGAGATGCTCGGCGGCAACCGCGACGACGGCCGCGCACCGGATTTCCGCGACGTGAACAGCGTGCTCGGCGAACTCACCAACCTCGTGTGGGGCGCGTTCAAGAACCGCTATCTCGGCGACGCCGAGGCGCTGGCGCGCCATCCGGTGCAGGTGCCGCTCGTCGTCAATCACAAGCAGAAGTTCATCTCGTTCGGCGGCGACTGTCCGCAGCTCTGCTTCAAGTACCGGATGACCGATCCGGCATCGGGGCGCTCCGTCTGTCTCGACCAGCGCTTCGTGTTCAGCCTGAGCTGGTCGCCGGAGGATTTCCGCGAATCGGTGCAGGACGTGGGGCCGATGGTCGAATCGGGCGAACTCGAACTGTTTTGAATAGTGAAGTCAGCAACAAGGAAAGGAAGGGGAATACGACATGGCAAAGATTCTGGTGGTCGACGATTCGGGCACGGTGCGCGACGAAGTCGCGGGTTTCCTGCGCAATCACGGGCTGGACGTCGCGACGGCCGTCGACGGCAAGGACGGCCTCGCGAAGCTCAAGGCGACGCCCGGCGTGCGTCTCGTGATCAGCGACGTGAACATGCCGAACATGGACGGCCTGACGATGGTCGAGAAGATCCGCGGCGAACTGGCGAACTCGACCGTCAACGTCGTGATGCTGACGACGGAAAGCAGCCCGGCGATGAAGGAGCGCGGCAAGGCCGCCGGTGTGAAGGGCTGGATCGTGAAGCCGTTCAAGGGCGACGCGGTGCTCGACGCACTGAAGAAGCTCGCGGGCTGACGCACATCGCACTCGGGCCGCAGCGCGCCCGCTGCCGCGTGCGCATTCAGTGCTGCGGTTCGGGTTGCGCGGCCGCCGCGTCGCCGGTCGTGGCCGGCACGCGTGGCGCGGGCGTCTGCCATTGCACGACGATCATCCCCGCGAAGATCAGCGCGACGCCCGCGATGCGGCCGGGTGTCGCGAGCCGCTGCGCGAGCCCCATCAGCCCGTAGTGGTCGATCAGCAGCGACGCGAGCGTTTGCCCGGCGACGACGCAGACGATGAAGGTCGTCGCGCCGAGCCGCGGCGTGAGGATCAGCGCGAGCGTGATGTAGATCACGCCCGCGAGGCCGCCGAGCCACGTCCATAGCGGGCGCTGCAGCGCGTCGCCGATCAGCGGTGCGTTCGCACGCGTGGCCAGCAGCACGGGCAGCACCACGAGCAGGCTGACCGTCAGCGACGCGACGCTCGCCCACAGCGGGTGGCCGAGCGCACGCCCGAGCGCGGCATTGCTGCCGCCTTGCAGCGGCACGAGCGCGCCGGCGACGAAAGCCGCGACGGCGAGCGGAAGGGTGGCGAAGGAAAGGGAAGTCGTCATCTTGGTCGGTCGCGAAAGGAATTTGAAATGATTGTTATCCATTAAGATGGCGAATGGAAATTCGTTCTTCGGATGCTTCATATTCCTTTCATGAATAATCTGGCCCGCATCGACCTGAACCTGCTCGTGACGCTGCATGCGCTGCTGAGCGAAAAACACATCTCGCGTACCGCCGTCCGGCTGCACCGCAGCCAGCCGGCCGTGAGCCATGCGCTCGCGCGGCTGCGCGAAATCTTCGGCGATCCGTTGCTCGTGCGGCGCGCGGGCCGGCTCGAGCTGACTGCACGCGCGAACGAACTGGTTGAACCGCTGAACGACGTCCTCGGCCGGCTCGGTGCGCTGATCGAACCGCCGGCGTTCGATCCGTCCGCGGCCACGCGCGTGTTTCGCATCGCGATGTCCGACTACGGCGCGCGGATCGTGCTGCCGGCGCTCGTGAAGACGCTGCGCGCCGACGCGCCGGGCATCGAGCTGATCGTGTCGCAGGCCACCCGAGAAGCGATGCGGATGCAGTTGATGGACGGCGAGGTCGATCTCGCGCTCGGCGTGTTGCCGGCGGTGCAGCGCGACCTGCATGCGCAACCGCTGTTCGTCGAATCGTTCGCGTGCGTGGCTGATGCGAGCCGGCTGCCGCGCCGTGGCGAACTCGCGCTCGACGCGTGGCTCGCACGGCCGCATGCGCTCGTCGCGATGCGCGACGGGATGGACAACGAGGTCGATCGCGCACTCGCGCGGCTAAGACGCGAACGGCACATCGCGGTGATCCTGCCGTTCTGGGGCGTCGCGAACGACCTGATCGCGGGCACCGACCTCGTGCTGACCGTCGCGCGCCGCAACCTCGACCGCGTGCGCGACGACGCGCGGCTGCGCGTGTTCGAGCCGCCGTTCCCGATCGATTCGTTCGAGTTCGCGCAGCATTGGCACGCGCGCCGGCACGGCGACGCCGCGCACATCTGGCTGCGGCAGACGATCGCGCGCGTCGCGAGCGGCGGGTACTGAGGAGGCGCGCCGGGTAACGACGGATGGAGTGATCCGGAGTCGGGTGCCGGCTGATGCCGCCGGATCCATCGCAGCGCTGGAAGACCGATGCCAGCCGTCATGCTCGGTGCGGACAGCAAGGGGCGATGAATATTTTCATCCCGGCTCGTGATTACGGTCCGGACGTCTCGACCGAGTTCGGGCGATTGGTTGTCGAAAAAATGTATCGAGCAAACTGCCATGCACCGTCCTTGGCGCGATGGAGGATGAAGGTTTCCTGGTTGCCTTCGGCGCTTTGCCGATGGTTGCTCAGCACCGTCTGGGTGCCGCTGGAACGGGTTCTGGCGAACGCCCAGTCGTTCGAGAGCGGCTTGATCTCGTCGATCTTGAACGTGACGTTCAGTTTGATCGTCCTGAAGATTGTTTCGTACGCTTTTCGCACGTTGTCCTTGCCGATCACCGTCGGAAAGTTCTGCGGCATGAAAACCGCGTCGTCGGCATAGAGTTTCATCACTTCGTCCGTATTCGACGAATTGAGCGCCTTCTCGTATCGATCGAGCTGGCCGGCAATCGCTTCGGTCGCCACGCGATTGCTGTCGGGCTGGGCCGCCGACACGGCCGCCGGCAAGATGGCAAGCGCGGCAACCGATGCGCTGAGGAATGTGTGCATGGGAATCTCCGGACGGGATAGCGCATAAGGAAATGGACGGCGCGGATCACGGCAGGCGATCCGTGCCGTCCGACGATCACACCAGGACGACGAGCTTGCCGAGCGCGCGGTTGCTTTCGATCAATTCGTGCGCCTGTCGAACCTCGTCGAATGCGAAGGTACGTTCGAGCAATGACGGAATCTGCTTGTTGGCAACGCCGTCCACGATCATTCGCAGCGGTGCGTCGCCCAGCGGCAGCGAGGGCGTGCCGAACAACTGGCTCGGGAAGAAACTCAGCTTGACCGCGGGCGGCAGGTCGGTCATCAGGTTCAAATGCTCGATCACCGGCGGCCCGCCGAGCAACCCGACGACGGCGACGGCGCCAAACGGCCGCAAGGTATTCGCGGTGTCGCGCAGCGTCGCCGCGCCGACGACCTCGAGCGCGGCATCGATGCCGTTGGGGAAGAGGCGCCGAACATCGTCTGCGATCTCACCGCCGTCGACGATCACGTCGTCCGCGCCGGCCTGGAAGAGGCGATTTTCGTTCCTGGCCGAGCGCGTCGTTGCGATGACATGGAGGCCCGACGCCTTCGCATACGTAATCGCGGCGAGGCCGACCGTGGACGTCGCGCCGCGCACCAGCAGCGTCTGGCCCGCTTCGATGCCGAGGCTCTTGTTCAGTGCGCCCCAGATCGTCAGGTAGGCCTGCGGCAACGCCGCGAGTTCTTCCCACGACAACGTGGTGCCGTCGAGATCGATCACGTTGGTGCGCAATACCGTGACCTCCTCGGCATAGCTGCCTTGACGCGTGAACTGCAATCCGCCCATCGACGTTGCGACGCGCTGACCGATCCGGAACGTGCCGGACGGGTCTTCGACGACTTCGCCGACCGCCTCGATACCCGGCACGCGGGGGCCGTCGATCGGGCCCATCTTGCCCGCACGCAGATACGTTTCGGCACGGTTGAGGCCGAACGCGCGCACACGGATGCGGACTTCATCGGCCTTCGGCGCGACTGACGGGATATCGCGGATTTGCAGGACTTCGGGGCCGCCGGCCTGCTCGATGACATAGGCTTTCATGGTGTTTCCTTGTCGAATGTGAATGCTGGGGGATGCCATGCCGGCGCATGTCGATACGGCGCCGGCATCGGCTTTCGGTGTCGTGTTAGGCGAATGACAGGACGTCGGACGTCGACTTGCGCGGCTTCTGCGGCCAGTTGCCGGGCGCGGCATGGCCGACGGTCACGAGCATGACCGGCACGTCGGTGGGTTGCAGGTGGAATGCAGCGGCGACACCGGATGGATCGAAGCCGATCATCGGCCCCGACGCGAGCCCGCGATCCTGCGCGGCCAGCATCAATGTCATGGCGGCGAGCGATGCCGAGCGGACGGCCTCGTCGCGCTGGAATGCGGGATTGTCGCCATACATGCTGTTCGCGGCGCCGATCCAGCCTTCATAGATTCCCTTGTCGAGAATGCCGTGCTCGACGGACGGCTTCAGCGCGACAGGCAGCGTGACGTGCGGCTCGAGCGTGCCGCAGACGATGAACGTCACAGCTGCGTCGGCGACCTTCTGCTGTCCGTAGGCCAGCGGCAGCAGCTTCGCCTTGCCGGCGGCGCTGCGTACGGCGACAAACTTCCAGTTTTGGAGGTTAAAGGCGGACGGGGCAGTCGTTGCGAGTTGAATCAGCTCGTCGATCTGCTGGTCGGTCAGCGCCCGGGCGGAATCGTATTTGTTGGTTGAAACCCGTGATTTCAAAAGTGTTTCGAAGGTGGACATCGCTTTCTCCGGTGATCGGTTGTGAGGTACGCGTAGCCACTATGCGGGTTCGGATGCCATTCAGGAATCGCCGAATCCGATACACTGCCTATCAAATTCGAGAGGATGATATGGACCTCAATGCCGTCGAAATGTTTGTGACCGTGGTGCAGGCCGGGAGCCTGTCCGCTGCCGCATTGCGCACCGGTGTGCCGTTACCGACCTTGAGCCGCCGGGTTCGGGAGCTTGAAAGGCAACTCAGCGTTCAGTTGCTCGAACGTTCGGTTCGCGGCACCAAATTGACGGATGCCGGCATCCGGCTTTACGAACACGCGAGTCGTGGAATCGAGGCGCTGATCGAAGCGAAGGAGGCGGTGGTCAGTGCCCAGCATCAACTGAAGGGATTTCTGCGCTTGTCGTTGCCGCCGACGTTCGATATCTGGTGGGATTTACTGGCGGCGTTCCAGGTGCGTTTCCCGGGCATCCGGCTCTTTGTCTATACGACGGAGCGGCGCGTCGACCTGATCGTCGACGGCATCGATGTGGCGCTGCGCGTGGGGGCGATCGAGCATGAGTCGATGGTTGCGCGCAAGATCCTGCAGTACCGGCATCGGCTGGTCGCGAGCCCCGCGCTGCTTGAACAGTACGGCCGTCCCGCAACGCCGGAGGATTTGCAACTGCTGCCGTGTGCAACCTGGGGACTTGGCGCCTACGCGCAGCCGGTCTGGAATCTGGGGGGGACGCCATTTCATCCGCGTCCGCTGTTCGCCACGAACGACTATGCGCATCTTCACCGTCGCGCGCTTGCCGGCGACGTCGTGACCGAGCTTCCGCCGTTTCTGGTCATGGAGGATCTGCGTACGCAGCGACTCGTTTCCTTGCTCGACGAGCATCCGTTGCCGGAGCAGGAACTCAACCTGCTTTACCCGTCTCATCGGCATCCGTCGTCCGTCGTGCGTGCCTATCTGGAGTTTTGTCAGGAGTACTGGAAACAGAAGTCGCATGGCGATTTGTTCGGGTAGCCGACACGATTCCGGTCGCCGCATCCATCATTCGATTGCTGTGCGACGTTCACCGGGTGCGTGATTTACATCACACGGCAATGTCCGTATCCTGCCGGATGCCGAGGGCGGCGTGCCCGCGCGACCTGCGCAGCACGCCCGGCGTCCACAACAAGCAATCAGGAACGGGACACCTTCCCATGACAATCAAAATCGATCGGGCGGTGCTCGTACGCGGCGCATGCGTGGCGCTGATGGCTGCGCTGGCAGGCGGATGTGCCAACACCACCGGGCAGCAGAATGCACAACAGGCGGCTGTCAGCAGCGGTTCGTCGTACACGTGCAATCCCACGCAGGCTGACGGACTGGTGATGGCCGGGAGGGGCGTCAACGGGTGCTATTTCGTGCTGCACGATCCCGAGACGAAACAGCCGCTGCCGAACACGCCCTATGCGTTCGCGCTGTACACGAGCGCGGCCCAGGACAACCAGGAGCTCGAGGTCGAAGGCACGACCGACGCGCAAGGGCGCACGGCCTACGTGCGTTCGTCCGCGCCGATCGATCCGACACGCATGGTGCTCGTTCGCACGATCGGCGCCGGCCCGACGGGGCGCATCCCGGTGCTGGTCCGGCCGCAGGACGGCAAGCGCATTCCGTTCGCGAAGTACAAGGTCACCGGCTGCAACGGCCCGTACGAAGGCGTCACCGACGAAACGGGGCGCGGCGTGATGTACCGCTGCAAGGCGCAGTCGAAGATCGCCGTGTCGTTCTATCAGTCGCGTCCTTGAGGTGGGCGATATGGTGTCCGATTCCAGCCGTACTACTGCGCAGCAGACGGAAACGCTGATCGCGAAGGGCGTCGTTTTTTTCGTCGTGGGCACCTGCCTGCTGATCGGCGCTGCCCTGTATGCGCAGTCGACGCGCGAATTCCTGCGCACGTCGGTCGTCGTGCCGGGGCGCGTCATCAAGCTGAATGCGGGCCCGCATCATCCGGAGATCGCGTTCACGACGCTTGCGGGCGAGCAGGTCGAATACCCGCAGGGCGGCGCGGTCAGCGAGCAGGACGGCGCGACCGTCGAGGTGCGCTACACGCCCGACGAGCCCGGGATGAGCGCGCGCCTGAATACGTTCGGTGCGATCTGGGGGGACGTATTGATGATAGGCGGGATGGGCGCCGCCTTTTTCCTCGTCGGCGTCAGTCAACTGCGCTCGGGCGTGCGTGCGTGGCGCAGCGGGCGCAAGCGCGCGTGACCGTGTGAGCCTGCTGCGCCACGACTGGACGTCGCACGGAATGTGGAGGAGCATTTCATCCTCACGGTGCCGTGCACGGGTCCGCATCAACGCCGCGCGTTCACGCCGCATCGAATCCTGCCGAACCCCATCGAGCGGAACATCATGACATCCGATCAAGAGACTGCCGAGCCGATCCTGTTGCGCGACGCGCACGACGGCGTCGTCACGCTGCGGCTGAACCGTCCGCAGCAGTTCAACGCATTGTCCGAGGCGATGCTCGCGAGCCTGCACGATGCATTCGAGTCGCTGGCGGCCGATCCGCACGTGCGCTGCGTCGTGCTGGCCGCCGAAGGCAAGGCGTTCTGTGCGGGCCACGACCTGCGGCAGATGCGCAGCAAGCCCGAGCTCGATTACTACCGCACGCTGTTCGCGCAGTGCAGCCGCGTGATGCTCGCGATGCGCGCGTTGCCGGTGCCGGTGATCGCGCGCGTGCACGGCATTGCGACGGCGGCCGGCTGCCAGCTCGTCGCCGCGTGCGATCTGGCGATCGCGGCCGATACCGCGCGCTTCGCGGTATCGGGCATCAACGTCGGGCTGTTCTGTTCGACGCCGGCCGTGGCGTTGAGCCGCAACGTCACGGCGAAGCGCGCGTTCGACATGCTCGTGACCGGGCGCTTCGTCGATGCGGCGACGGCCGCCGCGTGGGGCCTCGTGAACGAGGCCGTGCCCGAGGATGCGCTCGATGCGGCCGTCGCCCGCAAGGTCGCGGAGATCGTCGCGAAGAGTCCGGCCGCGGTGCGGTATGGCAAGCAGATGTTCTATCGCCAGCGTGAGTTGCCGCTCGACGAAGCCTATGCGTATGCGGGCGACGTGATGGCGCGCAACATGATGGAAGAAGATGCGGGCGAAGGCATCGACGCGTTCCTCGAGAAGCGCAAGCCGACGTGGCGTTCGTAGTGCGTCACCGGCCGAGTGTGTCGAGCGCAGCGGAAGGGCCGTAACCCATCCCTTTCGCTCGGACGGAAAAGCAAACGGGCCGCCCAAGGCGGCCCGCAACCGAAGCGGCACGTCAGGCGACGCAACAGCGTGTGCGCCGCCGCCTCTCCGCCGGTCAGCGCCCGTAGCTCCCGGTCCGCAGCGTCGGCTGTTCGTTCGACGCACCCGGCGGCACGATCACGACCGGCACGCGGCGCGCGAGTGCGCACATCAGCTCGTAGCCGATCGTGCCGCTGGCTTCCGCCACGTCATCCACCTTCACCTGGTCGCCCCACAGCTCGACACTTGACCCGATGCCCGCGTTCGGGCACGGCGTCAGGTCGACGGTCAGCATGTCCATCGACACGCGGCCGACGACGCGCGTCATCACGCCGTCCACCGCGATCGGTGTGCCGGTCGGTGCGTGGCGCGGATAGCCGTCCGCATAGCCGCACGCGACGACGCCAATCCGCATCGGCCGGTCGGCCGTGAAGCGGCGGCCGTAGCCGACGGTTTCTTCCGGCGACAGCGTCTGCACGCCGATGATCTTGCTCGTCAGCGTCATCGCGGCCATCAGCGGCGTGTCGGCGATATCCCGCGCCGCACCCGTCGGCGATGCACCGTACAGGATCGTGCCGGGCCGCACCCAGTCGCGGTGCGCGCGCGGATGCCACAGCACGGCGGCCGAGTTCGACGTCGAGCGCTCGCCCGGAATCCCCGCGGTGGTCGCATCGAACTGGTCGAGCTGCCAGTCGACTTCGCCTTCGTCGGCGTTCGCGAAATGCATCATCAGCGTGATCTTGCCGATCGACGGCGCGCTCGCCGCGCGCTCCCATGCGGCACGGAACGCGGCGGGGCGGTAGCCGAGCCGGTTCATCCCGGAATTCATCTTGAGCTGGATGTCGATCGGCTGCCGCGGCTTGGCCGCGATCAGCAGGTCGAGCTGCTCGTCGCAGTGCACGGCCACCGTCAGGCGGTGGCGATCGGCCAGCTCGACGTCGGCCGGCTCGAAGATCCCTTCGAGCAGCAGCACGGGCTTGTCCCAGCCGAGTTCGCGCACGCGCACGGCTTCGTCGAGATCGAGCAGCGCGATGCCGTCGGCGGCCGCGAGGCCCGGGTAGATCCGCTCGATGCCATGGCCGTACGCATCGGCCTTGACGACGCCCCACACGCGCGATTGCGCGGCGGTGCGGCGGATGAAGTCGAGGTTGTGGCGGACGGCGTCAGGGCGGATATGGGCGACGATGGGACGGGGCATGGCGATGTCTCGGATCGGGTGTCGTTTGGCGCGCGCGGCGGCGCAGGTTCGGCGGCCTGGCGCGACAACGCGCCAGGCCAGTGTTGAGCGCTATCTTATTGGTGTTCGACCAGTTTTAATTAACGTTTTTGTCGACGATTTGGTGGAAATTTTGGTGCCGAACCAGGCGCGTCGCGGCTGCCGGCGGGCCGTGCAGCCGAGTCTCCCGTCTAGAAAACCGGTGCGCGAACAGCACGGCGCAATGCTAAGCTCTCGTCGATCTTGTCATTGATCAATGTAATCATAAAGGAGGAGACTTTTGATGACGACGTCCCAGCTGTGTCTGTTCATCGTGGCGCTGTTGCCGTTCCCGATGACGTTTCTCGCGAAGGCCCGCAAGGGCTACGACAACCGCGCGCCGCGTGACTACCTGGCGAAGCTAGAAGGCTGGCGCGCCCGCGCGCAGGCCGCGCACCAGAACGCGTGGGAAGCGCTCGCGCTGTTCACGGCCGCGCTGGTGGTGGCGTGGCACAACGGCGCGAACGTGCATCGCGTCGACCAGCTCGCGATGGCGTTCGTCGCGATCCGCATCGTCTATATGCTGATGTACCTGTTGAACTGGGCGTCGCTGCGTTCGCTCGTGTGGTTTGGCGGGATGGCGTGCGTGGTCGCGTTGTTCTTCGCCGCGCCGTAAGCGGCGCATGCGGGCGAGGCCGGCGCGTTACTTGCCGGTCGCGCCGCCCGTGCCGCGCACGAGACTGTCGTTGGATGCGGGTGCAACGATCGGGCCCGCGATCGGCGCGGCTTCCGCGTCTGCTTCGCGGCGCAGGAAATCGATCAGTGGATCGAGCAACCGGTGCCGCGTCGACGGGTTGCGGCGCAGCACGAAGCGCCACGACGCAGCGCGTTCGATGCCCGGCTTCAACGGCACCAGGCGTCCGCTGCGCAGCTCGGGTTCGATCAGCGGCATGCGGCCGAGCGCGATGCCCGCACCACCGACCGCCGCACCGATCACCTGGCTGAAGCTGCTGTACCGGACGATCTTCGTCTCGAAGTCGCCCGGCAAGCCGAATTCCGATGCCCAGTTGCGCCAGTCGATCTCGGGGCTGTTCTCGTGCATCTCCTGCAGCAGCCGCGAGCGGCACACATGCCCCGATGCGTACGGAAACAGCTCGGGGCTGCAGACCGGGAACACGGTCTCCTGGATCAACACGTCGTCGTCGGCCTGCAGCCGGTGCGCGGGCACGTGCACGATCGCCAGATCGACGCCGCTGCGTGCGTAATCCGGTTCGTCGTCGAGCACGACGGCATGCAGTGGCGTGTCGGGATGAAGCGACGAGAATTCCGCGAGGCGGCGTGCGAGCCACATCGCCGAAAACGGCGCGTTGGCGGAGACGGTGAGCCGTTGCGCGGTGCCGCGAATCTCGGCACAGGCATCGGTCAGCCGCGACAGCGCGTCGCTGACAGCCGGCAGCAGGCGTGCGCCGGCCGGTGTGAGGCTGATGCCGCCGAGCCCGGTGCTGCGTTCGAGCAGCCGCGCGCCCAGCGATTCCTCGAGCGCGCGAATCTGGTGACTGACCGCGCTCGTCGACACGTTCAGCTCGACCGCCGCGCGCGCGAACCCGCCGAGGCGGACGGCCGCCTCGAAAGCTCGCAATGCGCTGAGGGGAGGGAGGTGCGACATGCGGGGTATTGTAGTTGACTCAACACCCGTTGAAAAATCATCTTTTGCCGCGCGCGGGCCGCGCGGGTAGCCTCGATCCGGTCAAGAAAAAACATCATCAGACACGACTGGAGGGCTTCATGTATTTCGACCGACGACTATGGGCAATGATGGCGGGACTGCGCTGGCGAGTCGCCGCGGCCGTCGCGCTCGGGCTGCTCGCGATGGGTGTCGGGATCCTGCGCTTCGTATTTCTCGGCCGCGTGCTGGCGCTGGTCTTTTCCGGCGCGCCGGCGCGCAGCATCGGCGAAGCTGTCGTCGCAACGGCGGCCTGCGTGCTGCTGCGTGCATGGCTCGACCATCGCCGCACGGTGCTGGCGCAGCACACGGCCGGGCGCGTGCAGGCCACGCTGCGCGCGCGGCTGTTCGACCGGATCGCGGCGCTCGGCCCCGCGTGGTTCAGCGGCGAACGCACGGGCGGCGTGATGCTGGCCGTCGTCGACGGCGTCGAGCAGTTGCAGACCTTTTTCGGCACCTATTTGCCGCAGCTCGTGATCGCCGCCTGCGCGCCGGTGATGATCTTCGCGGTGCTCGCGTGGTGGGACGTGCCGACGGCCGCGATCCTGCTGGTCGCGGCGCTCGTCACGCTTGCGCTGCCGCAGCTCGTGCATCGCGCCGACAAGCGCGCGGCGCTCGCGCGCTCGAAAGCGTTCAAGGCATTCGGAGAAGAATTTCTCGACGCGGTGCAGGGCCTGCCGACGCTGAAGGCGTTCGGGCAAAGCACGGCATTCGGCGCGAAGCTGGCCGCGAAGGCGCGCGCGCTGTCCGACAGCACGTTCTGGGTGCTCGCACTCGGCCTGCTGACGCGGCTTTTCACCGATCTCGGCACCGGCCTCGGCGCGGCCGCCGCGATCGCGGTCGGCGCGTGGCGCGTGCGGCACGGCGACATGAGCCTCGAGGCGCTGCTGATCGTGCTGATGGCCGGCAGCGAAATCTTCCGGCCGCTGCGCGACCTGCGTTCCGTGCTGCACCAGGGGATGATCGGCCAGTCGGCGGCGAACGCGATCCACGCGCTGCTCGACGCGGATAGCCGCGCACCGTCCGCCGATGCGCCGCGCGTGTCGAGCCTGCGCCCGGAAATCGTGTTCGACGGCGTCAGCTTCGCGTATCCGGGACGTCGCGCGGACGCGCATGCGGCGCTGAGCTTCTCGGTTCGCGAGGGCGAGACGGTGGCGATCGTCGGGCCGAGCGGCGCGGGCAAGTCGACCATCGTGCGCCTGCTGCTGCGCCAGCACGATGCCCAGGGCGGCGCGATCCGCATCGGCGGCCACGACGTGCGTACGCTCGATGCCGGCCAGGTGCGCGAGATGATCGCAGTCGTCGCACAGGATGCGACGCTGTTCGACGGCAGCGTGGCCGACAACCTGCGGCTCGGCCGCCCCGACGCGAGCGACGCGGACATGATCGCCGCCGCGCGTGCCGCCAACGCGCACGATTTCATCTCGGCGCTGCCCGACGGCTACGCGACGCGCATCGGCGAACGCGGGCTCATGCTGTCGGGCGGCCAGCGCCAGCGCCTCGCGATTGCCCGCGCGCTGCTGCGCGATGCGCCGATCCTGCTGCTCGACGAGGCGCTGTCGTCGGTCGACGCGGAGAACGAAGCGCTGATCCAGCAGGCGCTCGACCGGCTCACGCGCGGGCGGACCACGCTCGTGCTCGCGCACCGGCTGTCCAGCGTGATCGGCGCCGACCGCATCCTGGTGCTCGATCAGGGGCAGGTGGTCGACGAGGGGACGCACGCGGCGCTGATCGCGCGCGACGGCCCGTATCGTCGGCTGATGGGGCCGCAACTGGAAGCGGTCGCCGAATCGGTCGGCGCGGCGACGACGGCCGGCGCGACCGCGCGCGCATCGTCGGGCCCGCAGGTTCGGCCGCTGAACGACGATGCGGTGGAGATCGGCTGGCCGGAAACCCTGCAGACGCTGCTGCGCTTCGTGCGTCCGTGGACGGGCAAGGTCGTGCTGACGGTGCTGTTCGGGATCGGCCGCGTGCTCGCGTTCATCGGCGTCGGCGTGATCGGCGCGCTGGTGGTCGGCGCGGTGCCGGGCGGCCATGTGAGCCCGACGCTCGTCACCGCGCTGCTCGTGATCGCGCCGGTGGCGGCCGTGCTGCACTGGCTCGAATCGTGGCTCGCGCACGACATGGCGTACCGGTTGCTCGCGGAAATGCGCATCGCGCTGTTCGCGACGCTCGAACGCCTCGCGCCGGCCGGGCTGCTGCGCCGCCGTTCCGGTGATCTCGTGTCGCTCGCGACGCAGGACGTCGAGACCGTCGAGTATTTCTATGCGCACACGCTGGCGCCCGCATTCGTCGCGGTGCTCGT
>NZ_JAAGPG010000185.1:0-15127 GCF_017104665.1 Burkholderia sp. Se-20378
TGGGGTGGGGGGGGGTGGGGGGGGGGTGTGGTGGGGGGGGGTGGGCGGGGGGTGCGGGGGGCGGGGGGGTGTGGGGGGGGTGTGGGGGGGCGGAGCGCGCGACACGCGGTGCAAGGGGCCGATGCCGCGCGGCGGCAGCACCGTCGATACGTGGGTGATGACCGAAGGCATCGTCGATTCGACGACGCTGCTGCAGACGCACCTCGGCCCGGACGACCTCGTCGAACGCCCGCGCGCGATCGCGAGCCGCGCCGCCGAAAACCTGTTCTGGCTCGGCCGTTATACCGAGCGCGCGACCAACCTGATGCGCCTTGCGCGTGCCGCGCTCGAGCGGCTGCGCGGCGAGGACGACGTCGACAGCCCCGCGCACCTGGAATTGCTCGACACGTTGTGCCGCGACACGGGCCTGATCGCGGCCGACGCGCCGAACGCCGTCGATGCGCCGCGTGCATTCCAGCACACGCTCGCGACCTCGCTGACGCGCGGCGCGGATCGCACGTCGGGCATTGCGTCCTGCCTGTTCGGGATGCGGGGCGCGGCCGCCGCGATCCGCGAACGGCTGTCGAGCGATCAGTGGCGGTTGATCGACGACGCGACCCAACTGTTCGCGGATAGCGCGGGCCAGCCGGAGGCCGAGGAGCAGATCGGCAACGAGGCGCTGCAGTTGCTGGAACGTCTCGGCCTGCTGCTCGGCGCGATCACCGGCGCGCAGACCGACAACATGACGCGCGACGACGGCTGGCGGCTGTTGTCGATCGGCCGGCAGATCGACCGGCTGGACTTCCTGTGCAGCGTGCTGAAGGCCGCGTTCGACGAAGGCGCGGTGAATCGGCAGGACGGCTTCGAGCTCGTGCTGGAGCTGTTCGACAGCACGATCACGTTCCGTTCGCGGTTCCAGCGCGGCTTCGACGTCGCGCCGCTGCTGTCGCTCGTCGTGCTCGATACGGACAATCCGCGTTCGCTCGGCTGGGTCGTGCAGGCGCTGCGCGGCCGGCTGACGAAGGTCGAGCGCAGCGAAGGCTATGCGCTGTCCGAGCTGGCCGAGACGATTCCCGACGTCCCCGCGTGGTCGCTGCACGAGCTGTGCGAGACCGCCGACGGCGGCCGACACGACAAGCTGCTCGATGCGCTCGACACGACGGTGAAGGCGGTGTGGGAACTGTCGAACCGGATCGGCGAGCGCTATTTCAGCCACGTGCGCGAGGCGGGCAGGACGTTATGGTGACGACGAAAGGCGCGGCGAAAGTGCCGCCCAATTCCGGCAATGCGCGGAACACATCGGCACCGACATCGTCGCCGGCCGCACCGGCCGCCGTTGCCCCCGGCCGGTTGCTGCGCGTCACGCACGATACCGAATACCGTTACGCGGCGCGCGTCGAATCGGCGCAGCACCAGGCCCGCTTGCAACCGCTCGTCACGCCGCGCCAACAGGTGCTGTCGTTCGCGCTCGACATCGATCCCGCGCCGGAATCGGTCGGGACCGAGATCGACGCATTCGGCAACGCGCGCGCGTCGTTTGCGTTGAACCAGCCGCACGATGCGCTGCTCGTGCGGAGCCGCAGCACGGTACGCGTGACGCCGCCGGTATGGTCGCGCGGTGCGCGCGGCGAGCCGCCGCCTGCCATCGCGAAACCCGACGGTAAACAGGCGATGGCATGGGAAGCCGTGCGTGACCGCTTGCGGTTCCGCGCGGGGCAGCCCTACGACGCGGCGAGCGAATTCGTGTTCACGTCGCCGCATGTCGCGTGCGATCCCGAACTCGCCGCGTATGCGGCGTCGAGCTTCACGCCGCAACGGCCGCTCGTGCAGGCCGCGTGGGAGCTGATGCGGCGTGTGCATGCCGATTTTGCGTATACGCCGAACAGCACCGACATCACGACGTCGGCGCTCGATGCGCTGCGCTTGCGCAAGGGCGTGTGCCAGGATTTCGCGCACGTGATGATCGGCGCGCTGCGCTCGCTCGGGCTGGCTGCGCGTTACGTGAGCGGCTACCTGCTCACGCAGCCGCCGCCCGGACAGCCGCGATTGATCGGCGCCGACGCGTCGCATGCATGGGTCGAGGTGTACGACCCGGCCTGGCCCGAGGACAACGGCTGGCTGCAGCTCGACCCGACCAACGATCGCGCGCCCGGTGACGACTACGTGATGCTGTCGATCGGCCGCGACTATGCGGACGTGACGCCGCTGCGCGGCGTGATCCGCGGCGGCGGCGCGGATCAGGAGCTGAAGGTCGGCGTGACGGTGGAGCCGCTGGAAGTTGAAATGGACATGTAAGGCGTCGTCCCGCACTCCGCATTTTGATATCATGCCCTATTAATATAATAGGGCCAAAATATAATGCGTGCCGTATCCGGGGTACTGGGCATCGTTAGCATGCTGTTCATCCTTGTGGCAGTGATCGGGTTGATCCGGCCGTCGCTATTCAAAAACAAGAAGACGGGCACAGTGCCGAAGCGCGCGCTTCTATTCTTCGGCGGCATAGCGGCGTCGATGGTGACGGTGATCGTGGCCGCAATCATTCTCCCGGAACAGGGCAAGGTGGCCAAGACTGCCGATCGCCACGCAAGCGAACTTGCTTCGGCTGTCGCCGCTGTGTCGTCGGTGGCAAGCCAGACCGACGTGGCTGCGCCGCACGTGTCTCTTGATCTGACGCCGAAAGAGTTTCGACGTGAGTACAATCGTTTAGCTTCCGACTCGAGCGACAATGACGTGCTCGCGGAAATCGAGATCGTTCACGATGCTGTCTACGACGGTTTCCAGCAGACGGTCGGTCGTAACCTCGAGCTAGCCGGTATTGTCAACAAGGCCGATGGAACACTTCGCGAACTCGTTATCCGCATCGGCATCAACGAACCCGGGGTGATGCTGAAGTCTGTCGCGACACTTGTCACGATCGCAGCAGCGGTCAATCCGGCTGCTTCTTCAACCGACGATACCGAGATCATCGTGCACATGATCCAGCTCGCCATGGAGAGTCGCAAGGAATCCAAATTGATCGAGCGTAGCGTCGGAAAACTGCATTACTCCGCGATTTCGAGCGATACCGCCGGCTTGCTGTTCTCGATCAGTCCGCGTTGAGCAAAACGCCACATTGGTGTTTCGGGGCATTGTCCGTCAAACGTTGACCGCGAGCGACGAACGGGGCGCCGCGGTCATTGTGGTTTTAAGTCTTCGTTAACTCAGCACGCCTAGCATGGTGATGCCGGCGAACGGATCGGGCCCCGGTTCGGCGCCGGTGGCACGCGCGGGTGCGTCGACGTCACGGCGCCGCACCGTCGCGCATCGCCATTCCTTTGCAACGGCGGCGGATTATGATCAAGACCTTCGACTACACGCTCGGCAGCGACACGATTGCGCTCTGCGCGAGCTTCGGCGCGGGGCCGGCGTGGCGCCGCGTGCTCGTGAGCCGTGCGGATTCGATGGAGACGCTGGTGGTGCTCGACGCGCGTGGCCTGTCGGGCTTGCTGAAGGTGGCGACCGGAGCGCCGGAAGGGTTGCTCGACGACGCGATCCGCAAGGTTGGCGACGAGCAGCTCGTGGAGCGGGCGATCAGCGGCAAGGCGATCGTCGAAGCCGCGCTTTGAACGGGCGGTGCGTGAGCGTGCCGGCAGGCACGGTCACACGCACCGCGTTGCATTGCGTTGATTACGCGGCGAACCGGTCCGTCGCCGCGATCAGCGCTTCCAGGATGCCCGGCTCGTTGTACGCATGCCCCGCGCCGGGCACGATCTCGAACGTCGCATCCGGCCATGCCTTCGACAAATCCCATGCGGTGCGCGCGGGCGTCGCGACGTCATAGCGGCCCTGCACGATCACGCCCGGGATCCCGGCGAGGCGATGCGCGTCGCGCAGCAGCTGGCCTTCCTCGACGAAGCCCTTGTTCACGAAGTAGTGATTTTCGATTCTTGCGAACGCGAGTGCGTAGTGGCCGTCCGCGAAGTGCGCGGCGAGTTTGGGGTCGGGCAGCAGCGTGATCGTGCGGCCTTCCCAGATGCTCCACGCGCGCGCGGCTTCGAGCTTCGCCGCTTCGTCGTTGCCGGTCAGCCGGCGATGGTAGGCGGCCATCAGGTCGCCGCGCTCGGCTTCCGGAATCGGTGCAACGAAGTCTTCCCACAGGTCGGGGAACAGCCACGATGCGCCTTCCTGGTAGTACCACAGCAATTCCGCGCGACGCATCGTGAAGATGCCGCGCACGACCAGCGCGCTCACGCGCTCGGGGTGCGTTTCGGCATAGGCGATCGACAGCGCGCTGCCCCACGAGCCGCCGAACACGAGCCACTTTTCCGCGCCGACCATCTCGCGCAGCCGCTCGATATCGGCAACCAGATGCCATGTCGTGTTGTTCTCGAGGCTGGCGTGCGGCGTCGAGCGCCCGCAGCCGCGCTGGTCGAACAGCAGGATGTCGTAGCGCTCCGGATCGAACAGACGGCGATGGTCGGGGCTGCAGCCGGCGCCGGGGCCGCCGTGCAGGAACACGGCGGGCTTGCCGGCCGGGTTGCCGCAGCGCTCCCAGTAGATGCGGTGGCCGTCGCCGGTGTCGAGATGGCCGTGGGCGTAGGGTTCGATCGGTGGGTACACAGGCAGGCTCCGGGTAAGGGTCGACAGGAGGCGGACGAGGCGCAGGCCGGTGTGCGGGCGGGGGACTACGGATATTGCGCCGCCGCAAAAATCGTTGTGTTGGCATCGGACCGGCCGCCGCCGGACAAGGCTTGTCATTATGCCCATTCGCCGTCCCGGGTGTCGGCTCCTTGCCGCGTGCGCGGCCGCCGGTACCGGCCCGGGGATTTTTGAAGCAATTTCATTCCGATATTTTTCATACAAAATCCCGGTGGCATATCGGCGTGCCGAAGCGGGGGCGCCGGTCTGCTGCCCATCCACCGTGCCAACGGAAACCAGCCGATGAACCATCGCGTCACGCAGTTGACCGGGTTGCGCGCCGTCGCGGTCGCGATGGTGGTGGTCGGACATGCCGAGCACGTGCTGCCCGGCGGCTACACGGGCTGGTACGCGCCGTTGCGGCTGATCGCCGACGGCCGGCTCGGCGTGCTGATCTTCTTCGTTCTCAGCGGCTTCCTGATCACCAACGTGTTGCGCGCCGAGTTCGCGCGCACGGGCGGCATCGCGCTGACGTCGTTCTACGTGCGTCGCGCGCTGCGGATCTGGCCGGCCTGCTATGTCTATCTCGCGGCGGTCGCGATCGTGGCCTTCACCGGCTGGTTCGACGTCGACCGCCGGCAGTGGCTGTATGCGGCGTTGCACCTGTGGAATTACTCGGCGTGGTTCGGGCTGACCGGCGACAACACGCTGCATCCGGATGGCGCGTGGTATCTCGGCCATTTCTGGTCGCTCGCGCTCGAGGAACAGTTCTACTGGTTCTGGCCGTTGCTGTTCGTGTACGGGATGCGGCGGGGCGGTACGCGCTGGCTGGCTGCGTTGATCCTGGTCGTGCCGCTGGTGCGTGCCGTGACGTATTTCGTTGCGCCCGCGCTGCGCGGGCAGCTCGGGATGATGCTGCACACGGGCGTCGATCCGATCCTGATCGGCTGTTATGTGTCGCTCAATCGTGAGCGGCTTGAAGCCTGGATTCGTACGTGGCGTGGCGAGGCGCGGATCGTGACGGCGATCATCGTTGTCGTGCTGATCGGCATGCCGCTCGCCGAGCATCGGCTCGGCGGCTTCTGGAATGCGACGTATGGTGTGACGCTCGAAGCCGCGCTGATCGCGATCGTGATCGTCGTGCTGAATTTCCGTAACGAGTTCTGGTGTGCGCGGTGGCTGAGGGCGCGGCCGGTCGTGTTCGTCGGCACGATCTCGTTCAGTCTTTATCTGTGGCAGCAGCCGTTCGCGAATCCGGATCTGGCCGTGCCGCATGCGTTCCCGCTCGGGATCGTGTGGGCGCTGATGGCGGCAACGGCCAGCTACTTGCTCGTTGAAAAACCGTTCCTGCGGTTGAAGGATCGCTATTCGTCGCGCGAGATGCGACGTGTGCGGGACGATGCGCTGCGGATGCCTGCGTCGGGCGAGGCGATCGGAGCGAAGGTGGCGGAGTAGGCCGCCAAGTTACTTGAATAACGAAGGCGGATACCAGAAGTTCCGGTACATATTGATCCCGTACGACTTGCCGTCGTAGCGGACGATCGTGCGGGCCGGGCGCTTGTCCTTGCGCTGCGGCGGGTCGACACGTGCGGTAATCGACAGGTCTGCAAACCCGTGGCTCGAAGTCTTCTCGATGCCGATCGTCATGGTTGCCGACACGATTGCGTCGTCGCTCCCGCCGGGGCTGCAGACCGCATGCTTGTCGTCGGTGTTGACCCAGCCGGCGAGGTTGGTGCCGAAGACCGGACGCAAGCGATTGCCTTCGCGCACCCACAACGTCAATTCGTCGCTGGTGCCTGCATCGGGGCAGCTTGGCCCGCGTGCGCTGCTCGTGAACACGACGCCGAATGCGCGCACGTCGGGCGACAGCCTGTATGGCGCCGTATCGATGCGATAGCTGTTTTCGCTGATTTCAGTTGCCGCATCTTCCTCGATCACCGACCGTTCGGCAGCCACAACCTTGCCGCCTTCGACGAGAGCGATAACCTGCAGCTTGTTGCTTTCGTCCGGGTTCTTGCTCTTCGGCAACGAATCGAACGCGACGGCCGCGATCGTCGTTTCGGGCGCATTCGGCATGACCTTGCACGCCGACGCGACGACGAGCCGGTCCGCATCGCGCGTGGCGATACGTGCGCTCGCGATGCCGGCCCAGCGTGCGACGGCGGTGACGGTATCGTCGCCGCAAGGCTGGTTGTCGGCGGCGTGAACGGCGGGGATGGCGACGAGCGCCAGCAGCGGGGCGAAGCGGAGGATTCTTGTGGTCACGATGGGAACAGGTTCTTCACGGGTTGTCGTGGATGTCGCTTACCGACCCGAAGCGTACCGCAGCACGCAGAAAGATCGTCCGAGTGCTTGACCGCATCTGTGCCGCCACATGTATCGGACCTGCTTCGCGGGCGCAACGCAGCCCCGATCTCAATCGGCAAACGTGGACGGATGCGCGCGGAACCTGCAGCCCGTCGCATCCTTCGCATGATGATGGCGCCGGGGCCGGCGTTCGAGCGCTTCCTTCGGCTTGAAGCCGGATCAAAGTCGACGGAATACCAGACTGGCATTGACGCCCCCAAAACCAAAGCCGTTGGAGATCGCAAATTCCGTCGATATGCTGCGGGCCGATCCGGTGACAATATCGATGCCTTCAGCTGCCGAGTCCGGCTGGGTCAGGTTCAGCGTAGGAGGCGCGAGCTGGTCGCGCAGCGCAAGGACGGTGAAAATCGCTTCCACGCCGCCGGCAGCCCCGAGCAAATGTCCTGTCGACGCCTTGGTGGCTGAAACGGCAGGGCCGCGACCCGATCCAAATACCGTCCTGATGGCTGCCAGCTCGCTGATGTCGCCGACGGGCGTGGACGTCGCATGAGCGTTCAAATGCCCGATCAGCTCAGGGGCAAGATTCGCCTGCCGGATCGCGAGTTCCATCGCGCGTCGCCCTCCCGCACCGTCTTCGGGCGGCGACGTCATATGGTATGCGTCGGCGCTCGTGCCATAGCCGAGTACTTCGGCGATGGGGGTGGCGCCTCGCCGCAGCGCGTGTTCCAACTCTTCTATGACTAGCATGCCGGCGCCTTCTCCCATGACGAAGCCGTCTCGCCCGGCATCGAACGGGCGGGATGCCTGAGCCGGATGATCATTGAAGCCCGTGGACATGGTTCTTGCCGCGGCGAATGACCCCAGGCTGACTCGATCGATGCAGGCCTCCGCGCCGCCGCACACGGCAATGTCGGCTTCGCCCGCCCGAATCAGGCGCGCTGCGTCGCCAATCGCCTGGGCGCTGGCGGCACAGGCCGTAACCGGTGCGCCCAGGGGGCCGCGAAGGCCGTGGCGGATGGAGATGTGGCCAGCGGCCATATTGGCCAGGAAGCTGGGTACGGTGAAGGGAGAAAGTCGTCTTGGCCCGCGGTCGTCAGTGATCCTGACCGCCTCTGCAATTGCACCGAACCCGCCCACGCCAGACGCTACGATGGTTGCGGTTCGTTCGCGAGCGCTTTCGGTTTCAGGTCGCCACCCGGATTGATTCAAGGCCTCTTGCGCGGCGCCCAGCGCAAACAGGCTGAACCGGTCCATCTTCTTCTGGTCCTTGGGGTCTGCCGCGAGGGCAGGATCGAATCCCCATGGACAGTCGGGCGTCAGCACGGGCACGACGCCACCGACCTTCGACGCAATTCCGTCCGTGACATCGTCGGGCAAGCCGACCACGCCCGAATGGCCCTTCAGGAGACGGCTCCATACGGATTCGACTCCGCATCCCAATGGCGAAACCATACCCATGCCAGTCACGACAATGCGTCTCGTATTCAAACCGTGCTCCTCTTTTGACCGATGTAGACAGGCCGCCGGCGATTGGCGCAATGCGCCATCCGACAACTATCACGAAGTTCAGAAATCACGAAGATGTCGCGTCAGTATAGGGATGGGGCGGGTAAGGAATTCGCACATCGCGCCAATTAATATGCAAAGTGCGCCATAATGATCCAATCATGAATCTGCCTCGCCAACGTCCCCTCACGGTTTCGGCGCACTTCCTGCACGGGATGTTGCGTGCCGTTCGCATGCGTCAAGGAGAAGACGTGACGGCACAGGTCCTCGCGAGCGCCGCCATCCCGCAGTCTCTTCTCAATCAACCCGATGCACGAATCACGCGGCAGCAGTACGTCGCGTTGTATCGGACGGTCGCGGCGTCGCTCGATGACGAGATGCTGGGGCTATGGTCCAGGCCAATCAGGGGCGGCACGTTGAAGTACCTGATGCTCAGCCTGCTGGACGCGCCAACGGTATTGGTCGCGTTCAATCGTTTTGTTCGTTTCTGGAATTTGCTGCTGGATGACTACCGGTTGCACATCTCAACGAAGAATGATCTGGTGCGGCTGGCGCTGGTGGAGCGGATGCCTGGCACGCAGGTTACGCCCCTTGGGCATGAGTTGATGATGAAACTGGCTCACGGCATAGCGTCCTGGCTACTAGGCAGGGAACTTGCACTGCAACGGGTCGAGTTCAGTTTCGCCAGGCCCAGGTACGTAGAAGACTATGCATTTCTGTTTCCCGGGGCGGTGCAGTTCGATTCCGGGACGACGAGCATCCATTTCTCGTACCAGGATTGTGCCGAGCCGTTCAAACGCGAAAAGCACGAACTATGGGCTTTCCTTAACGCCGCGCCCGGAGCCTGGACTTTCAGCGTATTTCATCATGGTTCGATCGTCGCCAAAACGCGCGAGCATCTTGAACGGAATATTGCGCAGCCGTTGACGATACAGGCGCTCGCGCAGGCGTTGCATACGTCTGTACGCACGCTCAATCGTAGATTTGCGGAAGAGGGCACCCATTTCCAGCAGGTGAAAGACGGACTGCGGCGGGATATCGCGGTCGATCGGCTGACAAATTCGAACACCAGTGTGGCCGTGCTGGCATTTGATCTTGGCTTTTCCGACGCCACCGGTTTTTGTCGTGCGTTCAAACATTGGACCGGCAGTAGTCCTACGGATTATCGCAAGGATACGCGTCGAGACGAGTGACGAGAACGCGTCGGGAATTGACGGCACGTGTCGAATAGCCGGAGCTGGCCGAACGCCGACAATGGGGGCCTGTGTTTTCGAGAAATCCGCGAGGAATAAAAAAAGGCCCTTGCGGGCCTTTCGTCGACAACTGACGGAACGGCGAACGCTTACCGCGTCAGCGCCGTGAACCCTTCCAGCAACCGATCGACATCAGCCGCTTGAATCGCGCCCATCGTCGAAATCCGGAACAGTTCCTTCGACAACCCGCCTTGCCCCGCGTAGATCACGAAGCCACGCGCCTTCAGCCCGTCGTGCAGCGTCTCGTACGTGACACCTTGCGGCAACCGATACGCACGCAGCACGACCGACGATTCACCTTCCGCCAGCACCAGCGGCATCCCGCGTGCAGCAAGCCCGGCTTGCGCCTGATCGGCCAGCGCCTTGTAGTGCGCATGCCGCGCACGCCAGCCACCGGCCTCGTCAAACTCGCGCAGCGCCTCGACGAGCGCGTAATACGCGTGCACGGAAGGCGTGAACGGCGTATTCCGCTGATCCTGCAGCTTCGCGAGACGGCCGAGATCGAGGTAATACGTACGGCTTGCAGCTTTCACGAGCGCGCTGCGGCGCACGATCACGAACGCTGCACCCGGCACGCCGTGCAGGCACTTGTTCGCAGTCGCGGCAACCGCGTCGATGTCGCCACCGGCGAAGTCGATCGCTTCCGCGCCGAAGCTGCTCACACCATCAACGAGCATTTTCACGCCACGCGAACGGCAGACCTCGGCAATCGCACCGAGATCGTTCAAGCGACCCGTCGTCGTTTCATGATGAATCACGGCAACGTGCGAATACCCACCCGCATCGAGCTTCGCACCAATCTGCGCGAGATCCGGCGCCTGCATCCACTCATGCTTGAGCACATCATGCGCGATGCCATACTGCGTCGCGATCTGCGTAATCCGCTCGCCATAAACACCGTTCTCGATCACGAGCAGCTTGCCGTCCTTCGGCACGAGCGCCGCGATCATGCTTTCGACGGCAGCCGTGCCCGACCCGGTCATCAACACGGCCGTCCACTCAGCCGGATCAAGCTCATACGCAGCGACGAGACGCGCACGCGCCTCATCCTGCAGATCGAAGAATTCGCTTTCGCGATGGCACAGATCGGGTTGCAGCAGGCTGCGGCGCACGCGTTCGGTGAGCGTGACCGGGCCGGGGTTCAGCAGCAGCATCAAAGGGCTCCTTCAACGTGGGCTTCGGTCTGCGCGGCGCCGATGTGCCGCATCAGACGATTCTTGACCTCGACCGGCGTTACGGTCGGGCGGGGCAGGCCGTCGGGCACGCCGGTGCGGATCGCCAGGCGCACGAACCGCGTACCGTCGACCGGCGCGGCCAGCGCCGTATCGAGCACGTCGAGCGTGTCACCTTCGACCGCCGACGCATACCCGCACGCGGCAGCAACGCCCGCGAACGAAACATGTTGCGACACGGTGGCCTGACCACCCGTCGATTCGTGCGCGCCGTTGTCGAGCAGCACGTGCGTGAGGTTGGCCGGGCCGTAGGTGCCGAGCGTCGCGAACACGCCCATGCGCATCAGCGCGGCGCCGTCGCCGTCGACCGCGACCACGCGCAGGTCGGGGCGTGCGAGCGCGAGGCCGAGCGCGAGCGGCGTCACGCAGCCCATCGAGCCGACCATGTACAGCTGGTTCGGACGATCGTCGATCGCGTAGAGTTCGCGGCCGCAGAAACCGGTCGATGCGAGCACGACGGTCGAATCGACCGGCGTATGCGCGATCACGCGCTGCAGCGCATCCTGGCGGGTCGGCCAGGCTTCGGCCGACGTGGCGCGCGACGACGCCTGCGCGGCGACATGCGCGCGCGGTTGCGCAGCCGGGTTGGCCTTCAGTTCATACGGCGCGACGCTGCCTTTCTGCATCACGAGCGCGTACGGGCGGCCCGTCGCGTCCATGTGCGCGATCGCGCGGTCGAGTGCCGGGCCGACCTGTTCCGGGTCGGTTGGGAACGTCTCCCACGGGATCTCCATCGTGTCGAGCATCGCGGGCGTGATCGGGCCCATCAGCGCGTGCTGCGGCTCGTCGGCCACGCCCGGCTGGCCGCGCCACGTGACGATCAGCAACTGCGGCAGGCGGAACGTCCACGTGAGCGACGTGAGCGGGCTCACCGCGTTGCCGAGCCCCGAGTTCTGCATCATCGCGATCCCGCGCTTGCCGCCGAGCGTCGCGCCCGCGATCAGCGCGACCGCGTCGCCTTCGTTCGCGGCCGACACGTAATTCAGCGTCGGGTCCTGCAGCACGTAATTGATGAACGGCGTCAGGTACGAGCAGGGCACGCCCGCGTACCAGTCGAAACCGCGCTCGCGCGCGGCCTCGACGAACTGGGCCGCTTCGATCATTGCGCGCCCCCGTTGCCGGCGCCCGGTTCGGACAGCGGCGTTTGACCGTGTGCGAAGTCGCCCGCGCGGCGGAAGTCTTCGAGATCGTTGACGCCGCGCCAGTGGCCGTGCACGTACTGCACCTCGATCTTCTCGCCGGCGGCGATCAGTTCGTTCAGCAGCGACGGGATGTCGAGCGTGTCGAAATCGTCGCGTGCCTGCAGCGTCGCGAGCATTGCCTTCAGGCGCTCGACGCCGGCGCCGCGCACGTTCAGCAGGCCGATCCAGCGGCCGTGCGGCGTGCCTGCGGCGACGTCGCTCGAGACGCGTTGCAGATACGTCTTCTGGCCGAACAGGCCGCGATCGTCTTCAGCCGAGCAGAGTGCGAAATCGCGCACGCTCTGGTTGGTCGGCTCGGTCAGCGACGAATCGACCACCACGCTGAACTCGGCCTCGCTCTCCGCGAGGTCGCGCACGATGTAGCTGCGGAACAGCAGGTCGCCGTACGAGATCACGGTGTCGCCGGTCAGGCGTTCGGCTGCGCATGCGAGCGATGCGAGCTCGCCCGTCTGCGCGTGGCGTTCGTTGACGACGAGCTTGATGCCCGACGTGTCGATCGCGTCGGCGCGATAGCCGCCGACCACGGTGATGTCGTTCACGCCGTGCGTCTTGAAGCCGTCGACGAGCCAGCGCAGCAGCGGCTTGCCGGCGACCGGCAGCATGACCTTCGGCTTGTCTTCGGTCACGGCTTCGAGGCCCTTGCCGCGGCTGGCCGCCAGCACGATCGCGGCGTTCGACGCGCGCGACGACGACGACAGGTAGATTCGCTCGGCTGCCGAGTATTCGTCGGCGTCCTGCAGGCGGAAGATCTCGTTGACCGATGCAACGCGGTCTTCGACGTTGATCAGCGTTTCGCTCTCGTGGATCTCGCGTGCAGTCGCCTGCATCGCGGAGGCCGATGCGCGGATCAGGTGGTTCGCCCAGATCACGGTGCTGATGCCGGCCTGGCGGAACACGTCGGTCGGCGTGCTGTAGTACTTGGTCGGCACGATCACGAGCGGCGCCTTGCCGCTCCATTCGCGCGCGAACTGCAGGATCTCGTCCGGGCGCGACAGCTTGCTGTGGATCAGGATCGCGTCCGCGCCGGCTTCCGCATACGCGTTCGCGCGGCGCAGCGCCTCGTCCATCCCCCAGCCGGCGATCAGCGCTTCGACGCGCGCGACGATCGAGAAGTCGGGATCGGTCTGCGAATCCTTGCCGGCCTTGATCTTGCCGCAGAACTCGTCGATTTCCGCGAGCGGCTGGCGCTCGCCGCCGATGAAGCTGTTGGTCTTCGGGAACTGCTTGTCCTCGATACAGACGCCGGCGATGCCGCGTTGTTCGAGCTTCTTCACGAGGCGGCGCACGTTGTTGAAGTTGCCGTAGCCGGTGTCGCCGTCGAGCAGGATCGGCAGGTCGCTCGCGTCCGCCATGAATTCGAGCACGTCGACCACCTGGGTCCAGCTGGCTTCGTTGTTGTCACGCACGCCGAACTGCGCGGAGATCGCGAGGCCCGATGCCCAGATGCCCTTGAAGCCGGCTTCGCGGACGATCCGCGCGGACAGGCCGTTGTGCGCTTCCATCAGGAATTCGAGGTCGCTGCTGACGAGCATGCGGCGCAGGCGTGCGCTGCGCGATTCGGTGAAATTGGGTTCGCGTGCGTTCATCGTGCGACTCCTGCGGTAGTGCGTTGAATCAGGGGGAGGATTTCTTGCGTGGCGCGGGCGACGTCGTTCGGGAAGTCGATCTCGATCCACGGCGAGCCGGTGACGTCGGCGACGTCGAACGAATGACCGCCTTCGAGCAGCAGGTCGCGCACGGCTTCTTCGTGCGGCATGTTCGCGCGGCCGCTGTCGACGTAGCCCGCGACGATCGTCGCGAGGCGGCGCGCGGTGCCTTCGGTGAAGCGGAAGAAGCCGACCGATTCGCCGATCGTGTCGTACTCGAGGTCGACCGCGAGCTGCTTGCGCAGCTCGACGGGCACGCCGTTCTTCAGGCAAAGCTTGACGGGCTCGTCGCCGGCCTCGAAGTCGCGGTCGATCAGCAGGCGGTCGACCGTCTTGTCGGAATCGGCCACCAGCGCGTGCAGGATGTTCTCGTCATACAGCACGTCGGCATCCATCAGCAGCACGTCGCCGCCGCGCGTCATCGCCTCGGCGACGGTATGCACGGTCAGCACGCTGCCGAGGTCGTAGCGGTCGTTGATCACGATCTCGGCCTGGCGGCCGAGACGCTTCAATTCCTGTTCGACCTTCTCGTGCTGGAAGCCCAGCCCGAGCACGATCTCGTCGACGCCCGCAGCATCGAGTACGCGCAGATGGCGCTCGAGCAGCGAAACGTCGTCGAAGCGCAGCAGGCACTTCGGGAACTGCGCCTCGGGCGGTTGTTGCAGGCGCAAGCCGAGGCCTGCCGCAAGAATGATGGCTCGCATGGGTTCTCCAACCAAAAAGCCGGCGGATCTGAACGATCAGTCGGCGAGCGGCTGCGGCGCACGGCGCCGCTGCCAGTTTCTTTCACTGAAATGCAGATAGAGCAGGCCGGGCAGGCCGAGCGCGAGTTCGCGCGCGCGTTTCGCAAGCGACAGCGCGAGCGCCGCGTCGGGCGGCAGTCCGACCAGCGGCGCGAGAAGCAGGTAGCCGCCTTCCTGCGCGCCGAGCGAGCCCGGGATCGCGAAGGCCGCGCCACGAATGGCCTGGCCGACGCTCTCGAGCAGCAGCGCGTCGAGCCAGCTCACCGGATGCCCGAGGAAGTGCAGCGCGAGCCACACTTCCGCGGTGCCGACGATCCAGCCGACGAGACTCAATGCGAACGTCTTCGCGACCTTCGCACGATCGCGGTACAGCGCGCCGACCGCGTCATCGATCGCATCGGCGCGGGTCGCCAGCGACGACCAGTCGCGCGGGCCGAGCAGCTTCGACGCGAGGCGCAGGCCGCGGCCGAACAGCCCGCGTCGCTGCGCCACGTAGAACAGCGCGGCGAGGGCGCCGAGCTCTGCGTCGTATGCAGGTCGCGGAAGCCGATGCCGGCCGAGCCGAGCGCGTTGATCAGCTTCGCGATGCTCGCGTCGTCGCGCTGCGAGTCGTACGTGTAGACGAGCGCGGCGCCGTCGTCC
>NZ_JAAGPG010000186.1:0-14910 GCF_017104665.1 Burkholderia sp. Se-20378
ACGAACGGCCCGGCGCAGCCCGGCCCGCGCGACGCTCAGTAGATCACGACGGGGGCCGGCCGGTAGTACACGGGCCGGGCCGGCACGACGATGCATCCGGCCAGCGTGATCGCGACGAGCGCGATGGCGATTGCGGTTCTTTTCATCGTCCGCCTCCATCACGCCCAGTGGCCACGGGTCCAGAACCAGTTCGGACCGCGCTGGTCCCAATGGCCCGGCACCCATTGCATGCCGACGCGCTCGGCTTCCCAGTGGCCGCCGATCCACACATAGCGGCCATGCTCCCAGTGCCAGTGGCCGCGATCCCACACGTAGCCCACGCGCGAGGCCGGCACGACCTCGTAGCGCACCGGCGGCGGCGCATTCGGCGCGACGACGACGATTTCCTCGGTGCGCACGGCAACCGGCTCGGCGACGACCACGCGGCCCTGCGGCACGATCACGGGGGTGCCGACGAGAATCTCGTCCGCATGCGCGGCAAGCGGCGCGACGACGGCTGACAGGCTCGCGGCAATCAAGGCGAGCGAAACGATACGACGTTGAACAGTAGAGACAGCCATCACAACCTCCTGGTTGAACAAGTTACGCGAGCGTATTCGTTCAATGCGGGAGGAGCGGTAACGGCCGACAGACACCGTGTTACGGCGTGCCCGAAAGTGCAACAGGGCGTAAGACGCGCACGGCGGCGAGTGCCGCCGTGCGGAGGGATACCTGCAACGGTCAGGCTTGCGGGATCTCGATTTTCACTTCGAGGACTTCGAGATCGTCCTGGCGTTCGAGGCTCACGCGGATGTCATCGTTCGAAATATGGACGTACTTCGAAATGACCGCGACCAGCTCCTTCTGCAGCGCCGGCAGGTAATCGGCCGGCGGCCGGCCGCCGACGCGCTCGTGCGCGATGATGAGCTGCAGGCGCTCCTTCGCGACCGATGCGGACTTCTTCTTCTCGCCGAGGAGAAACGAAAGGATGGACATGGACGGCCTCCGTTACTTGCTGCCGAAGAGGCGCTGCAGCAGGCCCGGCTTCTGGTAATCGGTAAAGCGCAGCGGCTTGTCTTCGCCGAGGAAACGCGCGACGACGTCCTTGTACGCTTCCGCAACGTCGGTGCCGTCGATATGCACGGCCGGCAGACCCTGGTTCGATGCATGCAGCACGGCTTCCGACTCGGGCACCACGCCGATCAGCTTGATGCGCAGGATCTCGCTGATGTCCTCGAGCGACAGCATCTCGCCTTCGCTGACGCGCTTCGGGCTGTAGCGGGTGATCAGCAGGTGTTCCTTGATCGGATCCTTGCCTTCGGTCGCGCGCTTGGTCTTCGACGACAGGATGCCGAGAATGCGGTCCGAGTCGCGCACCGACGACACTTCCGGGTTCGTGACGATCAGCGCTTCATCCGCAAAGTACATCGCGTGCAGCGCACCTGCCTCGATACCGGCCGGCGAATCGCAGACGATGTATTCGAAATCCATCGCGACCAGGTCGTTCAGCACCTTCTCGACGCCGTCACGCGTGAGCGCATCCTTGTCGCGCGTCTGCGACGCCGGCAGGATGAACAGGTTCTCGCACTTCTTGTCCTTGATCAGCGCCTGGTTCAGGTTCGCTTCGCCCTGGATCACGTTCACGAGGTCGTACACCACGCGGCGTTCGCAGCCCATGATGAGATCGAGGTTGCGCAGGCCGACGTCGAAGTCGATGACGGCCGTCTTGTGGCCGCGCAGCGCGATACCGGACGCAAAGCTCGCGCTCGTCGTCGTCTTGCCCACGCCGCCCTTGCCCGAGGTCACCACGATGATTTTTGCCATTTACCCAATACCCTGTGTTCGTCAATGAGAGCCGATCGCTCCGGAGCGCACCGCGTGGATTACGTCAGGCGCAGCGGTTCGATCATCAGTTTTTCCTCTTCGAGCCGGATCTGCACCGATTTGCCCAGTACTTCAGGAGGCAACGGGTTCTCGGTTGTTCGATAGATACCCGCGATCGAAATCAGTTCCGGCTCGAGACACGTGCAGAAAATGCGCGCGTCGTGATTGCCGTGCACGCCCGCGAGTGCGCGGCCGCGCAACGGCGCGTAGATGTGGATATTGCCTTCCGCGATGATCTCCGCGCCGTGACTGACCGGCGCGAGCACCACGAGGTCTCCTTTCGCGTAAATCTGCTGCCCCGAACGCAACGGCCGGTCGATCACAAGCGTCTGGCCGCCCGCGTGCAACAGCGTCGGTGCGGGCTCCTGCGCCGGTTCGGCTGCCGGAGCGGCGGCAGCTTCGACGACGGGCGCCGGCGCCGGCTCCGCTTCGTCAGCGTGCTTCGCGGCCGGCGTGCGGCGATCGCGCGCCTCGAGCAACGGCAGGCCGGCTTCCCCCGCCCAGCCCTGCGTTGCCAGCGCGACGACGCCCACCGGGCGCATCCGCACGTCGTTCAGCATCTGGCGGATGTCCGCCAGCGCGACGCGTTCGCCGTCAGCCAGGCGGCGGACGTCGATCGCGACGACATCGTCGGCGAAAAACTCGGGAGTCGCTTCGAAGCGCTTGACCAGTTCGGTACGCAACGCATCGAGATCGGTCGTCTTCACGGTGAACAGCAACGTATCGACCGATCCGCTGCGCAGCTCGAAGAATGGCGATTTTTTAAGCGACATGGACACTCTGCAAAAATTTTTTGCGTATTTTACAGGCGTCCACGCGCGCGGCCATTATTTTTGGGGAACCGGGGGGCGGCGGCCCGGGCGGGCGCGCAACCGGCAGGCGGGCAGGCAAGCGGGCGACCGGATCTTCATCGCGCCGCGCGGCCCGCGTTCTGATGTCACGTCAGTGCTTCGTCTGCGACACGAACAGCGATTTCATCGCACCGGGCATCCGCGCGATCGGCGCGTGTTCGCCGGTGTTGCCGAAACCCGCCCGCTCGTAGAAGCGGATCGCGTTGCGGTTCGCATCGGCAATCCAGGCGTAGACGTCCTGGGCGCCGCGCTCGGCGAGCCATGCGGTGGCCGTCTCCAGCAGCAGCACGCCGCCGCGCAGATGACGCACCGCGTGCGCCACCCACAGCTCGCTGACGAACGCGCGCCGATCGGGCGTATTGTCGAAATACGCGCCGATCATGCCGGCCGGATGGCCTTCGGTATACAGCAGGAAAGTCGTCGACTCGTCGGACACGGCGCGCTGCGCGGCAATCGCCGACGCTGCGTCCGTTTCGACGTTCAGCAATTCGGCCTCCGGCGCTTCGCCGGGCGCGTAGGGCTCGCGCAGCGATGCGGCGCGGAGTTCGCGATACACGCTGCCCTGATCGGCAACGATACGACGAACGGTCAAGGTCGAACTCATGCAGGCACAGCCCCCTTCGGACAGCAAGCTATTAGCTTCAACCGAAAGCGGGGCATGAGTCAAATCGTTATTTTCAAATGGCGGCGCGAATCGAAAGGCAGCATGCACCGCCGGCAGCCGTGCGGCCAGCTGGTGTGCAGGTGCAGCATTGCGATGTCGATGCATGCAACCGAAAGACGGTTGCGGCGGCTTGGTTCGACGCATGGCGCCAGTCGCCTTGCGACATGCGGCAGTTGCCCGTCGGGCCCGGCGGATTTCAGCGCGGAAGCAGTAATGATCCGTAAGATTGGTAACCCCGAAAGCATGTATCACGGGTGCTGGCGCCCGCCGTATATTGCATCGCAACATTTGTTGCGGACCGGCGGCACCGACACCCGCACACGTCATGGCGCGCCATCCATCTGACAATTCAACCGCCCGAGTGGATCGATCCGGCGATCCCGGCATGTTTCAATCAGCTTGCGCGGGCCCTTCCCTGCCTGCGCCACACGCGCCCCTCCGTTTGGAGCCGCGCGCCTAGTGCCGGAGTTTGGCAAGCGTGCGCGTGGGTCGTATAACAGGCAGAACCGGGTGACGATCCGGCACAACCGCGCGTGCGTCGCGGACCAACGAGAATTCGAACAGCCGTACAGGCGGCCGCCCTCGGGCCGGCCGGCAGGAGGGAGACAATGGCAATGACCGACGGATCGGCTTCGAGCTGGTCGGATGGCAAGCGTTACCTGTGGTTGCTCGGCGCGCTGACGATCACGCTGCCGATCCTCGCCGCCCAGCTCGCGCTGTCGACGGGCCTGCACGTGTTCTGGTGGTTCGGCCCGCTGTTCGCGTTCGGCGTGATCCCGATCCTCGACACGCTGATCGGCGACGATCGCGACAACCCGCCCGAGGACGTCGTGCCGCACCTCGAACGGGAGCGCTACTACCGGCTGATCGTCTATCTCGCGACCCTCGTCGAATACGTCGCGTTCTTCGCGTGCGTATGGATCGTCGGCACGCATGCGCTGGCCTGGTACGACTACATCGGCTTCGCGCTGTCGCTCGGCGCCGCGACGGGCATCTCGATCAATACCGCGCACGAACTCGGGCACAAGACCAACCGCTTCGAGCGCTGGCTCGCGAAGATCACGCTCGCGCCGGTCGCATACGGTCACTTCTACGTCGAGCACAACCGCGGGCACCACGTGCGCGTCGCGACGGCCGAGGATCCAGCGAGCGCGCGCTATGGCGAATCGTTCTGGGCGTTCCTGCCGCGTACCGTGACCGGCAGCATCCGCTCGGCGTGGCGGCTGGAGAAGGCGCGCCTCGAACGGCTCGGGCACTCGCCGTGGACCTGGCGCAACGAGGTGCTGCACGCGTGGGCGATGACCGTCGTCGTGTGGGGCATCGCGATCGCGATGGCCGGCAAGGTCGTGATTCCGTTCCTCGTGATCCAGGCCGTCTATGGCGCGTCGCTGCTCGAAGTCGTGAACTACGTCGAGCATTACGGGCTCGGCCGCCGCAAGCTGCCGAACGGCCGCTACGAACGCTGCACGCCGCAGCACTCGTGGAACAGCAATCACGTCGTCACCAACCTGTTCCTGTACCAGTTGCAGCGGCACGCCGACCATCACGCGAATCCGACGCGCTCGTACCAGGCGCTGCGCCACTTCGACGATGCGCCGCAACTGCCGGCCGGCTACGCGACGATGATCCTGTTTGCGTACGTGCCGCCGCTCTGGTATCGCGTGATGAATCCGCGCGTGGTCGCGCACTACGGCGGCAACATGGCGCAATCGAACATCAAGCCGTCGATTCGCGCCCGGGTGCTCGCGCAATATCCGGCCGCAGCGTGATCGCGGGGGACGGCCGGGGGAGACTGGCGCCGACGCACCGCTGAAAGCGGGCGCCGCGCCGGCCCCCGGTTCCGTCGCCATCCGGCGCGACGGCGCAACCGTCACGCCATTTCCGGCAGCCTGAACACGGCCACCGCATGCCGCAGTGCGCTCGCCTGCTCGGCCAGCGCCTGCGTCGCGGCCGAGGCCTGCTCGACGAGCGCCGCGTTGCGCTGCGTCGCTTCGTCCATCTGCGTCACCGCGATATTCACCTGCTGGATGCCGCCGCTCTGCTCCTGCGACGCGGACGAGATCTCGCCGACGATCGTCGTGACGCGCTGCACCGCGCCAACGATCTCGTGAATCGATTCACCCGCTCGGCCGATCAGCACGGCGCCCTCGTCGACCCGCTTCGTCGACTGCTCGATGAGCCCCTTGATCTCCTTCGCGGCGGCGGCGCTGCGCTGCGCGAGCGTCCGCACTTCCGCCGCGACGACCGCGAAGCCGCGCCCCTGTTCACCGGCGCGGGCCGCCTCGACTGCCGCGTTCAGCGCGAGGATGTTGGTCTGGAACGCGATGCCGTCGATCACCGCGATGATCTCGCCGACCTTTGCGGAGCTGTCGGCGATGCCGTTCATCGTGCCGACGGCATCCGTCATCACGCCGCCGCCCGCCGCCGCGATGTTCGACGCGTCGTGCGCCAACTGCGCCGCGTGCTGCGCGTGCTCGGCCGACTGGCGGACGATGCCCGTGAGTTCGGTCATGCTGGCGGCCGTCTCCTCGAGCGACGCAGCCTGCGCCTCGGTACGCGCCGACAGGTCATGATTGCCCGATGCGATCTGTGCGCTCGCCGTCGCGACGGCTTCGGCGTGCGTACGCACTTCGAGCACGACGCCGGACAGGCTCGCCTGCATCGTCTGCAACGCGCGCAGCAGATCGGCGATCTCGTCGCGGCCGGCCGCATCGACGTCGCGCGTCAGGTCGCCTTCGGCGACGGCCTGCGCGCACGCCACCGCACGGTCGAGCGGACGCAGGATGGCCCGGCTGAACAGGAACGCGCCGACCATCGCGACGCCGAGCACGACCAGCATCAGCACGAGGCTCGCGGTGGTCGCGTGCTGCGCGTCGCGGCTCGCCTGCGCCGACACGGCGGCACTCTCGTCGGCGATCGACTTCGCGGCCCGCTCCAGCAGCGCCGCCGGTTCGCGATCCACGCCCGCCACGGCGGCATCGCCGGCCGACGGCTCGAAGCCGGCAGCCTTGAACGCGTCGAACCCGCGCCGGTAACCTTCGCCCATCGCCGTGTGCGCGCGCATGAACTGCTCGACGAGCGAGCGGCTCTCGCCGGGCGGCAACTGGTGAACGAGCTGCGCGGCGAGCGTATCGACCGTCCGCTCGCGTGTCTGGAACGCCTGCCAGTACTGGTCGAGCTTGTCGGGCTGCTTGCCGCGCAACAGCGTGTCCTTCCATTCCTGCACTTGCAACTTGAACTGTACGAGCGTGGCCGACACGAGCCGTTCGTCGCCGACGTTCGTCTGCACGTCTTCGGCGAACGTATCGATCGACCGATTGAGAATATGGATACCGTACAGCGCGCCACAGAACATCAGCAGCAGCGCGACGGCGAATGCGAGGGGAATCTTGTAGCTCAGCTTCATGGGACCTTGGATCGACGGGGAACGATGCGGTCCGGCACGGGCGCCGGCCGCCGCCTCGTGTTAACGGCGCGGGAAGCGCGGGCTTAAAGCTGAAGAAAGCGGGAAAGACCGGAGCCGTGCGAAAACGCCGGCCGCCAACCCGGTCAGGTCGGATGCGTCGCGCGCGCCCCGGTGGTCGCGGCCCTGCGCGGGCCCGCCATCCAGCGGCGCACGACAACGATCGACAGCACGCCGAATACGATCCCGGCGATCACGTCGGCCAGGTAGTGGCCGCCCTGTGTCGGCGTCGACACGATCATCGCGGCATTCAGCACGATCGACGCGGGAAACACGTAACGGACGTGTCGGACCGCATACGCGAACAGCAGCGCCAGCATCACGTGGAACGATGGCAGCGACACGAGTCCCTGCGATTCGGACAGGCTGAACTGCCGAAGCTGCCCGCTGCGCAGCAGGTCGTAATGAGACACGGTCGACGCGGTGTTCGCATCGGCGATGCCGAAATGGACGAATGCGCTTTGCGCGGGAAACGGCGTCGAGACGACAACAACGACGAGCAACGCGAATGCGAACAGCGCCATGAACTCGGCGAGGTCGTCATGTCGCCGTGCGGTCGAGAGAATGAACGGGACGGCGATCAGTTGCACGATGCTGCCGTGATACGCGAACGCCAGCACGCTCTGCAACACGGCGTGTGCCCTCACCCAGCGATACAGGTCGAGCCAGTGAAAGCCGAGCAACGCATCGAACCGGACGAGATCGGCTTCGATCGACGGCGGCGCGAGCGCCACGCACAAGTAGTCGAGTACCACGATCGCCTGGCTGAAGGCAGCGATCGTCACGATGCAAAGCAACGCGAGCGCCCATTCTCGCCATCGCCAGGCGAGCGAGCGCTCGCGGTAGCGCGACGTGCGCGACAACACGATCAATGCCGCCGCCACGGCGACGGCCGCGCATCCTGCCAGCCCCGCGAAATACGCCGCGTGACCGAGCACCAACGCCATGCCTATGCCATGCGCGCCGCGGATGTCCACGAGGGCAATAACGGCAGTCAGCAGCGCAATACCCGTCAGGACTTTCGGCACTCGGTTCGTCATGGGATCGCGGTGTTTGCCATTCAGCACGGCGGTATGGAGGACGCGGTACGATCATGCACCCAGTGGGTCGCATCGTATCAGCACGTCCGATGTGTCGATGGTCGAGTTGTTGCGACTGCAATGGCTTGCGACGCGACACACAATCCGCGGACCCAAAACGAAAAACCCCGTGATCCTTCCGGATCACGGGGCTTCGTATTTTGGCGGAGAGGGTGGGATTCGAACCCACGGTACGGGGAAACCGTACGCCTGATTTCGAGTCAGGTACATTCGACCACTCTGCCACCTCTCCTTCCTTGCTGCTTTACTGCATTTCGCGGTTGGTCGTTTCCGCGAAAGAAAAGATTATAGAACGATCTCTTCGAACCTCACAAGCCCTTTTTGCAAATTTTTTTGCGAGGCCTTTGAGCGTTTGGCGGAACGCGCGCTTACGACGCCCGTGCCGGCGCGTCGATGCGCTCGATGCCGCCCATGTACGGACGCAGCACTTCCGGCACCGTGACCGAACCGTCCGCGTTCTGGTAGTTCTCGAGCACTGCGACGAGCGTGCGGCCGACTGCCAGACCCGAACCGTTCAGCGTATGCACGAGCTCGGGCTTGCCCTGCGCGTTGCGGAAACGCGCCTGCATCCGGCGCGCCTGGAACGCTTCGGTGTTCGAGCAGCTCGAGATCTCGCGATAGGTGTTCTGCGCAGGCAGCCACACTTCGAGGTCGAACGTCTTCGCGGCCGAGAAGCCCATGTCGCCCGTGCACAGCGTGATCACGCGGTACGGCAGGCCGAGCTTCTGCAGGATCGCCTCCGCATGGCCGACCATCTCGTCGAGCGCCGCGTACGACGCTTCCGGCGCGACGACCTGCACCATCTCGACCTTGTCGAACTGGTGCTGGCGGATCATGCCGCGCGTGTCGCGGCCGTACGACCCGGCTTCCGAGCGGAAGCACGGGGAATGCGCGGTCAGCTTGATCGGCAGTGCGGACGCGTCGACGATCGACTCGCGCACGGTGTTCGTCAGCGAGATTTCCGACGTGGAGATCAGGTATTGCGTGACCTTGTTCTCCTCGCCGCCCTTCTCGACGCGGAACATGTCGTCCGCGAATTTCGGCAGCTGGCCCGTGCCGTACAGGATCTCGGGATTCACGATGTACGGCGTATACGTTTCGGTGTAGCCGTGCTGCTGCGTGTGCGTGTCGATCATGAACTGCGCGAGCGCGCGGTGCAGGCGTGCGATCGAGCCGCGCAGCATCGTGAAGCGCGCGCCGGCGAGCTTCGCGCCGGTCTCGAAATCGAGGCCGAGCGGCGTGCCGACGTCGACGTGATCCTTCACCTCGAAATCGAACTGGCGCGGCGTGCCCCAGCGGCGCACCTCGACGTTGTCGGCTTCGTCCTTGCCGACCGGCACGCTTTCATGCGCGACGTTCGGCATGCCCAGCATCAGGTCGGACAGGCGCGCCTGGATCTCGCCGAGCTTGGCTTCTCCCGCCTTCATTTCGTCGCCGATCCCGCCGACCTCGGCCATCACGGCCGACGTGTCCTCGCCCTTCCCCTTCATCGCGCCGATCTGCTTCGACAGGCTGTTGCGGCGGGCCTGGAGCTCTTCGGTGCGGGTCTGGATCGCGCGGCGTTCCGCTTCGAGGGCGGAGAACGCGGCGATGTCGAGGGTGTAGCCGCGATCGGCGAGGCGCTGGGCGACGCCGTCGAGGTCTTTGCGCAGCAACTGGATGTCGAGCATGGGAGGACTTGGAGAATCGTTGTGTAAGACGGGAATTCTAACGCACCGCGGGGCCGCCACGGCACTGGCCGGACGGACAATGCTGCAAACGGGCGATGCCGTGGTGTGATGGCCGTGGCAGTATCGCATGGCCAGTCCGCCCGTCGGCGCCCGCGAAATCGCGCGGCAGCGACGCGCCGCGGATCGCGAATCACCCGTGTGAGCCTGCCGCAGCGCATCGCACGAGGCACCCGCCACCCGTCACAGCTACTCAAGGAACCCGATGGCCATCGAACTGGACAAGGATGTACGCGACCGCGCGATCGCGTCGCTGCAACGCTATTTCACAGAGAACATGGACGAGCCGATCGGCAATATCCAGGCCGGCGCCCTGCTGCACTTCTTCGTCGAGGAGATCGCGCCCGCGATCTACAACCTCGCGATCGCCGATGCGCAGCAGAGCCTGCATGCGCGCGTCACCGAACTCGACATCGAGTGCCATCAAGAGCCGTTCGGTTACTGGAAGAAGCAGCCGGCCCGAAAGCGCTGACGCGTTCGCGACGGCGCCGACCGGACTGCACCGCGCGCCTTCCCGTCAGTCCTTCTTGCCGGCTTCGCGGTCGAGTTCGCGCAGCCATGCGAGCTTGTCGGCGATCTTCGATTCGAGCCCGCGCGGCACCGGCTTGTACCAGCGCGGCTCGCGCATCCCGTCCGGCAGGTACGTCTCGCCGGCCGCATACGCATTCGGCTCGTCGTGCGCGTAACGGTAAGCGTGGCCGTAGCCGAGTTCCTTCATCAGCTTGGTCGGCGCGTTGCGCAGATGCACGGGCACCTCGCGCGACTTGTCCTGCTTCACGAACGCCATCGCCTGGTTGAACGCGTTGTAGCCCGCGTTGCTCTTCGCCGCGCACGCGAGATAGATCACCGCCTGGCCGAGCGCGAGTTCGCCTTCCGGCGAGCCGAGCCGTTCGTAGGTTTCGGCCGCGTCGTTCGCCATCTGCAGCGCGCGCGGATCGGCGAGGCCGATGTCTTCCCACGCCATCCGCACGATCCGCCGCGCGAGATACTTTGGATCCGCGCCGCCGTCGATCATCCGGCAGAACCAGTACAGCGCGCCGTCCGGGCTCGAACCGCGCACCGACTTGTGCAGCGCCGAGATCTGGTCGTAGAAGTTGTCGCCACCCTTGTCGAAGCGCCGGGCGTTCAGCGTCATCGCGCTGCTGACGAACTCGGCATCGATCGTCGCGGTGCCGGCCGACGTGGCCGCCGTCTGCGCCTGCTCGAGCAGGTTCAGGAATCGCCGCGCATCGCCGTCCGCATAGCCGACCAGCGTATCGATCGCCTTGTCGTCGAACGACAGGCCGTCGAGCGCGATTTCCTGCGCGCGCTTCAGCAACTGGCGCATCTCGTCGTCGTCCAGCGACTTCAGCACGTACACCTGCGCACGTGACAGCAAGGCCGAGTTGACCTCGAAGCTCGGGTTCTCGGTCGTCGCGCCGATGAAGGTCACGAGCCCCGACTCGACGAACGGCAGCAACGCGTCCTGCTGTCCCTTGTTGAAACGGTGGATTTCGTCGACGAACAGGATCGTGTGGCGGCCGGTGCGGTTCAGCGTGTCCTTGGCCTGCTCCATCGACTCGCGGATGTCCTTCACGCCGCCGAGCACCGCGGACAGCGCAATGAACTCGCAGTCGAACGCGAGCGCGGTAAGCCGCGCGAGCGTCGTCTTGCCGACGCCGGGCGGCCCCCACAGGATCATCGAATGCGGCTTGCCCGATTCGAACGCGAGCCGCAGCGGCTTGCCTTCGCCCAGCAAATGCGTCTGGCCGATCACCTCGGCGAGCGTCTTCGGCCGCAGCGCCTCGGCGAGCGGGCGGCGCGGCTCGACTTGAAACAGATCGGACATGAACCCTCGCTCCACATCAAACGGTCGCGGCCGAACCGGCCGCCGGACCCGACATTATGACAGCGGCGCGAAAGCACCGCCGCGCCTGGTGCCCACGCCCGGTGCCCGCGCCCGGTGCCCGCGCCCAGAAACAACACGGGCCTGCCGTCGCCGGCAGGCCCGTCGGGAATACAGCGGCGCGCGGCGCCGGTCAGCCGGTAATCACGTCGGCGCCCTTCGGCACGACGAACTTGAACGTATCGCCCTTCAGCGGCGGATTCGTCTGGATGTTCGTAAAGGTCAGCAGCGTGACGTTGCCGAACACGTCGTGCAGTTCCATCGCGGCGAGCGTGCCGTTCTTGAAGCCGATGCCGATCCGCTGGAACTGCGTGTCCTGCGCCTTCGGCAGCATCTCGAGCCACTCGATGCCGCCCTTCTCGCCAGCATCGCGCAGCGTGTAGTTCTTGTCGAGATCGTTGCTGCCGAACAGGATCGCGGCCGGGCTCGCGCCCAGCGCGCCGTTCAGCTTGCGCTCGGTGACCTGGTTCAGGTCGCGGTCGTACACGTAGAGCTTCTCGCCGTCGGCCTGCAGCACCTGCTGGTACGGCTTCTGGTACGTCCAGATGAACTTGCCCGGGCGCGCGAACACGAAGGTGCCGCTCGAGTTGTCGGTGGGCTTCGGCACGGCCTGCGCGGCGCTTGCGCCCTTCGCCGGCGCCTTGACGATCTGCTGCGTGAAGTCGCCCTTCGCCGAACGCACCTGCGACACGAACGCCTTCAGTTGCTCGGTGCCGCCCGCGAACGCGTGCGTCGCCGCGAGCATCAGCGAGGCGCCGGCGAGCGCCGCGCCGAGCCAGCGCCGCGTCGAACGAAGGGACATTGCGAACGAATGTTGCTGCATATTGCGGTTTTCTCCCTGGATGGCCGGCGCTGCGAACGCCGCGGACTCATTCCGCGTCGCGCGCCGGCACAAGAATTTCGCGGTTGCCGCTCGACGACATCGCCGACACGAGCCCCGACTGCTCCATCTGCTCGAGCAGCCGCGCCGCGCGGTTGTAGCCGATCCGCAGGTGGCGCTGCACGAGCGAGATCGACGCGCGGCGGTTCTTGATGACGATCTCGACCGCCTGGTCGTACAGCGGATCAGACTCGTCGCCGCCTTCGCCGGTTCCCGCGCCGGCCGAGCCCTCGTCGCCGTCGGCCGTGCCGCCTTCGAGCAGGCCTTCGATATAGTTCGGCTCGCCCTGCTCCTTGAGCTTCTCGACGACGCGATGCACTTCGTCGTCGGCGACGAACGCGCCGTGCACGCGCACCGGCAGCCCGGTACCCGGCGCCAGGTACAGCATGTCGCCCATCCCGAGCAGCGATTCGGCGCCCATCTGGTCGAGAATCGTGCGCGAGTCGATCTTCGACGACACCTGGAACGCGATCCGGGTCGGCACGTTGGCCTTGATGAGGCCCGTGATCACGTCGACCGACGGACGCTGCGTCGCGAGGATCAGGTGGATGCCGGCCGCGCGCGCCTTCTGCGCGATCCGTGCAATCAGTTCCTCGACCTTCTTGCCGACGACCATCATCAGGTCGGCCAGCTCGTCGATCACGACGACGATGTTCGGCAGGCGACCGAGCGGCTCCGGATCTTCCGGCGTCAGGCTGAACGGATTCGGCAGCTTCTCCTCGCGCTTCGCAGCCTCGTCGATCTTGTTGTTGTAGCCCGCGAGGTTGCGCACACCGAGCTTGCTCATCAGCTTGTAGCGGCGCTCCATCTCCGCGACCGTCCAGTTCAGCGCGTTGCCGGCCTGGCGCATGTCGGTGACGACCGGGCACAGCAGGTGCGGAATGCCTTCGTAGACGCTCATTTCGAGCATCTTCGGATCGATCAGGATCAGGCGCACCTGCTCGGCGGTCGCTTTATACAGCAGCGACAGGATCATCGCGTTGATCCCGACGGACTTGCCCGAACCGGTCGTGCCGGCCACCAGCAGGTGAGGCATCTTCGCGAGATCCGCGCACACCGGCTTGCCGCCGATGTCCTTGCCGAGACTCAGCGTCAGCGCCGACGACGCTGCCGCGTACACCTCGGAACCGATGATCTCGGACAGGTGGACCGTCTGGCGGCGCTGGTTCGGCAGCTCGAGCGCCATGTAGTTCTTGCCGGGAATCGTCTCGACGACGCGGATCGACACGAGCGACAGCGAGCGCGCGAGATCCTTCGCGAGGTTGACGATCTGGCTGCCCTTCACGCCGGTGGCCGGCTCGATCTCGTAGCGCGTGACGACCGGGCCCGGATACGCGGCGACGACGCTCGCCTCGACGCCGAAGTCCTTCAGCTTCTTCTCGATCAGGCGCGACGTGAATTCGAGCGTGTCGGCGGAAATCGCCTCCTGCGCCTTCGGTGCGGGATCGAGCAACGATACCGCCGGCAGCGTCGAATCGCCCGGCAGGTCGGTGAAGAGCGGCACCTGGCGCTCGCGCTCGACGCGCTCGGACTTCGCCGGCGTGACGACCGGCGGCACGATCGTCACGGGCTCGTGATCCTCGATGCGCACGCGCTCCTCTTCGACCTTGCCTTCACGGCGCACGGCCGCGGCCTCGCCGAGCTTGCGGTCGCGCTCGGCCTCGCGGCGCAGCTTCGCGACGTTGACGGCGGACAGGATCGCACCGCCGACACGTTCGGCGACCGACAGCCACGAAAAGCGGAAATACAGCGACAGGCCGATCGCCAGCGCGATCAGCAACAGCAGCGTGCCGCCCGTGAAACCGAACGCGTGCGACATCGCGCCCGCGACGGCCTCGCCGACGACGCCGCCCGGCGCACGCGGCAGTTGCACCTTCAGCGACCACATGCGCAGCGCCTCGATGCCGTCGCATGCCAGCACGACGAGCACGAACGCAAGGATTTCAGTGAGCCAGCCGATCGGCCGCTCGGGTTCGTCCGAGACGGCCTCGTGGCGCGTGATGCGGCGGTAGTTGACGGCGATGCGCCGCGCGAGCGGCACGATCAGCCAGTAGGCCGACAGGCCGAACAGCAGCAGGATGATGTCGGCCGTCCAGGCGCCGACGCGGCCGGCCCAGTTCGAGATGTGGTCCACCTGGGCGGCGTGCGTCCAGCTCGGATCGCGCCGGCTGTAGCTCAGCAGGGCCATCACCAGAAATGCGCAGAGCGCGACCTGGAGAATCCAGCGGATCTCCGTGAGGAGCTTCGACATCCGGTGCGGCAACGCCTGTGCCTGGGCGGAATAAGGAGCTTTTGCCATGAATCCGTATAAAGAGGACGGGCCATGCGCCCGCCTGTCGTTCGATCCCGCTTATTGTAAACGCTGCACCGGGCCGCCAAGTGTAAATGACGGTTACATAACGGGGCCGGGGTACCGCCGGCCCGGCGGACGCGCGCCGCAGCAGCCCTTTCGCCCTGATCCGGCCCGCACTGTCGGG
>NZ_JAAGPG010000187.1:0-15011 GCF_017104665.1 Burkholderia sp. Se-20378
CCTGCGCGCTCGCCGGGTCGATCGTGCTCGAGTCGATCACGGTCGCGCCCGCGCCGAGCCCGGCGAGCACGCCGTTCTCGCCAGACAGCACCGAGCGCACGTGCGGTGCGGCCGGCAGCATCGTGATGACGAACGTCGCGCCCGATGCCGCATCGCGCGGCGACGCAGCCACCTGTGCGCCGGCATCCTGCAGCGCGCGCAATGCGTCGGCGCTCAGGTCGAACGCGTGCACTTCGTGGCCGGCTTTCAGCAGGTTCAGCGCCATCGGCGCGCCCATGTGGCCGAGGCCGATAAATCCGATTTTCATGTTCGTGTCCTCCGTCGCTCAGTGCAGCCGGATCGTCGTATTCACCGGGCCGGCCGTCGTATCGTCGTCGAACCAGCGTGCGGTGACCGTCTTGGTCTGCGTGTAGAACTGCACGACCTGCTTGCCGTACGGGCCGAGATCGCCGAGCTTCGAGCCGCGCGAGCCCGTGAAGCTGAAGAACGGCACGGGCACCGGGATCGGGATGTTGATGCCGACCTGGCCGATGTCGATCTCGCTCTGGAACTTGCGTGCGGCCGCGCCGCTCTGCGTGAACAGGCCCACGCCGTTGCCGAACGGGTTCGCGTTGACGAGCGCGATCGCTTCGTCGAGCGTGTCGGCTTCCATCACGACCAGCACGGGGCCGAAGATTTCATGCGTATAGACCGACATGCCGGTCTTCACGCCCGAGAAGATCGTCGGGCCGACGAAATTGCCGTGCTCGTAGCCGGTCACCTTCACGTCGCGGCCATCGAGTTCGAGCTTCGCGCCTTCCTTCACGCCCGCGTCGATCAGCGACAGGATGCGCTCCTTCGCGGCCTTCGACACGACCGGCCCGACGTCCGTGCCGGCTTCCGCGCCCGCATTGACCTTCAGCGCCTTCGCCTTCGCAACGATGTCCGGCAGCCAGTCGCGCGCGTTGCCGACGAGCACCGCGACCGACGTCGCCATGCAGCGCTGGCCGGCCGCGCCGAAGCCCGCACCGACGAGCGCGTTGATCGCCTGCTCGCGGTTCGCGTCGGGCAGCACGACTGCGTGGTTCTTCGCGCCCATCATCGACTGCACGCGCTTGCCGTGCGCGCTGCCGAGGTTGTACACGTGCGTGCCGACCGCCGTCGAACCGACGAACGAGATCGCCTTCACGAGCGGATGCGTGCAGATCGCATCGACGACTTCCTTGCCGCCGTGCACGACGTTCAGGACGCCTTTCGGTACGCCGGCCTCGACCGCGAGCTCGACGAGCTCCATCGTCGACAGCGGGTCCTGCTCCGACGGCTTCAGCACGAACGTGTTGCCGCAGACGATCGCCATCGGGAACATCCACAGCGGAATCATCGCGGGAAAATTGAACGGCGTGATGCCCGCGCACACGCCGAGCGGCTGGCGCAGCGTGTAGGTATCCACCCCGCCCGCGACGTTCTCCGCGAATTCGCCGAGCTGCAGCGACCCGATCGAGCACGCGTGCTCGACCACTTCGAGGCCGCGGAAGATGTCGCCTTCGGCATCGGGAATCGTCTTGCCCTGCTCGGCCGTCAGCGTCTTCGCGATGCGCTGCTGGTTCGTGCGCACGAGATCCTGGAACTTCAGCATGATGCGCATGCGCGCGGCGATCGGCGTGTTCTTCCACGTCGCGTAGGCGGTGTGCGCGGCCTGCACGGCCGCGTCGACTTCCGCGACGGTCGCGAACGGCACGCGCGCGAGCACCTGTTGCGTCGCCGGGTTGACGATGTCGCGCCACTCGTTCGTGGCGGACTCGACGAAGGCGCCGTCGATCAGCAGCTTGACCGTCGGCACGTCTTTCGAAATCGCGTTCATCGATCCTCTCTCCTGGCAGAGGGCCGCGAAGCGCGTTATCGCCGCGCGGCCGGTTCAATTCGGCTGCGGGCGGCGGCCGCGGAATGCGGCGCGCGCGGCCCGCGGTCACGTCACTTCAATTCAGCAGCGAAATCTTCTTCCCAGTATTCGCCGGGCATCCGTTCACTTGCGTCGTCGCCGCGCTCGATCTCGCGGCGGCGCAATTCGACGCGGCGGATCTTCCCCGAAATCGTCTTCGGCAGCTCCGCGAACTGCAGGCGGCGAATGCGCTTGTACGGCGCGAGCTTCTCGCGCGAGAAACGGAAGATTTCCAGCGCGAGTTCGGGGCTTTCCTCGTAGCCCTGCCGCAGCGTGATGAAGGTCTTCGGCACCGACAGCCGCACGGGGTCGGGGCTCGGTACGACGGCCGCCTCGGCGATCGCCGGATGCTCGATCAGCACGCTTTCGAGTTCGAACGGGCTCAGCCGGTAGTCGGACGACTTGAACACGTCGTCCGCGCGGCCGATGTACACGTAGTAACCGTCGTCGCGGCGCATCGCGATGTCCGACGTGCGGTAGTGGCCGTCGCGCATCGCGTAGGCCGTCGCGTCGGGGTTGTTCGCATAGCCGGTCATCAGCCCGACCGGGCGCGTGACGTCGGCGCCGATCGGCAGCGCGACTTCGCCTTCGGTCACGGGCGCGCCGTCCGGGTCGAGCAGCTCGATCCGGTAGCCGGGCAGCGGCCGGCCCATCGAACCCGCGACGACCGGCTGGCCCGGCGAGTTGCCGATCAGGCAGGTCGTTTCGGTCTGGCCGTAGCCGTCGCGAATCGCGATGCCCCACGCCTTCTTCACGCGCTCGATGATCTCGGGATTCAGCGGCTCGCCCGCGCCGACGATCTCGCGCAGCTTCACGTCGAACGACGCGAGCGGCTGCTGCACCAGCATGCGCCACACGGTCGGCGGCGCACACAGCGTCGTCACCTGGTATTTGACGAGCGCATCGAGCACCACCTTCGGCTCGAAGCGTGCGTAGTTGAACGCGAACACGCACGCCTGCGCATTCCACGGCGCGAAGAAGCAGCTCCACGCGTGCTTCGCCCAGCCCGGCGAGCTGATGTTCCAGTGGATGTCGCCCGGCTGCAGGCCGACCCAGTACATCGTCGACAGATGGCCGACGGGATAGGTGCGGTGCGTATGCTCGACGAGCTTGGGCTTCGACGTCGTGCCCGACGTGAAGTACAGCAGCATCGCTTCGTTCGACTGCGTGACGGCGTCGGGCTCGAATTCGGCGCTCGCCGCATAGCCGTCGTTCATCGCGAGCCAGCCCGCGCGCGGCGCGCCGGCGACGATCTTCTGCGCGAGGCCGAGATCCGGCTGTTCGAATTTGGCGGTTTCGTTTTCGTCGACGATCGCGTATTTCGCGCCGCCGATCTGCACGCGATCGCGCACGTCGTCGGGAGACAGTTGCGTGGTGGCGGGCAGCACGATCGCGCCGAGCTTCATCGCGGCAAGCATCGCGTCCCACAGCTCGACACGGTTCGGCAGCATCAGCAGGATCCGGTCGCCGCGCACGACGCCGATCGAACGCAGCCAGTTCGCGATCCGCGACGAACGCTCGGACATCTGCGCGAACGAATACGGATCGCCCGTGCCGGTCGCCGCGTCGACGATCCACAACGCGGGCTGGTCGTTGCCGCGCGCCATCGGGTCGAAGTAGTCGAGCGCCCAGTTGAACGCATCGAGCACCGGCCATTCGAACTCGCGGTAAGCGGTGTCGTAGTCGGTGCGGTGGCGCAGCAGAAAGTCGCGTGCGTTCAGGAATGCCTGTACCGTCATCGTGTCGTCTCCTGTCGGTGAGAGTTAGTGCTTTAGCACTTACTCTCACCCCATGCCTCGTGCGGTCGGTGAGAGTTAGTGCTTTAGCACTTACTCTCACCCCATGCCCTGGCAAGTCTCCATGCGTCGAACCGGGCATGTGCTGCAGCCCATGCCCGGTCGCCTCTGTTGCGGCGCACGGTCACGTCATTGTGTGCCGCGTTCGCCGCGCTGCCCTCGTGCCCTGCTTGATGTTTCGACCGGGGCAACCGCCGCGGCTCAAAGCTGCCGCGCGATCACCATCCGCTGCACTTCGCTGGTGCCTTCGTAAATCTGCGTGATGCGCGCGTCGCGATAGTGACGCTCGACTTCGTAATCGACCAGGTAGCCGTAGCCGCCGTGGATCTGGATCGCGTCCGAACACACGCGCTCGGCCATCTCCGATGCGAACAGCTTCGCCTGCGACGCTTCCGACAGGCACGGCAGCCCGGCCGTGCGCAGCTTCGCCGCGTGATGCACGAGCAGGCGCGCGGCATTGATCTGCACGGCCATGTCGGCAAGCTTCTGCTGGATCGCCTGATGCTCGGCGATCGGCTTGCCGAACTGCACGCGCTCGCCCGCATAGCGGCGCGCCTTGTCGAACGCGGCGCGCGCGATGCCGAGCGCCTGCGCGGCGATGCCGATGCGGCCGCCTTCGAGATTCGACAGCGCGATCTTCAGCCCTTCGCCGCGATTGCCGAGCAGGTTCTCTTCCGGAATCGCGCAGTTCTCGAACGTGATCGGGCACGTATCCGACGCGCGGATGCCCATCTTCTTCTCGGGCTTGCCGACGATGAAGCCCGGCGTGTCGGTCGGCACCAGGAACGCGGAAATGCCGCGCTTGCCGGCTTCCGGGTCGGTCATGGCAAAAACGATCGCGACGCCGGCGCGCTGGCCGTTGGTCACGAACTGCTTCGCGCCGTTCAGCACCCATTTACCGTCGCGCAGTTCCGCACGCGTGCGCAGGTTGTTCGCCTCGGAGCCGGCATGCGGCTCGGTCAGGCAGAACGCGCCGATCACGCGGCCGGCCGCCATGTCGGCCAGCCAGCGATCCTTCTGCGCCGGCGTGCCGAAGCCGAGGATCGGCCCGCAGCCGACCGAGTTGTGCACGCTCATCATCGTCGCGCACGCGGCGTCGCCGGCGGCGACCTCTTCCATCGCCAGCGCATAGGCCACGTAGTCCGTATACGAGCCACCCAGCTCCTGCGGCACGATCATCCCGAGCAGGCCGAGTTCGCCGAGCTGCGCGACGATCGCGTCGGGCAGGTGCGCATCGTGGTCCCATTGCGCCGAACTCGGCGCCAGCATCTCGGTGGCGAACGCGCGCGCGGCATCGCGGATCATCCGCTGGTCTTCGGTGTAAAGCTCGTCCATGGTGCTGCTGTCTCCCGCGGCCGCCGGGCGCGACCGTCCTTGCGTTTCGATGCAACAAGTGTAGGCAAGCAGGCGCGACTGTTCGATGCTCGCGTCGCTCATTTACACTGAGCGTTTTTGCCACACCGGCGGCACGGATGAAGCAGGAAGACAAGGGAACCGTCGCGATCAGCCTCGTCGCTTACAGCGTCGCGCTCGCGACCCGGCGCGGCGTCGCCGCCGAGCCGCTGCTCGCGCAGGCCGGCATCGCGCCCGCGCTGCTCGGGCAGCCGCGCGCACGGGTATCCGCGCAGCAATACGGCGCGCTGTGGAACGCGATCGCGCGCACGCTCGACGACGAGTTTTTCGGGCAGGATCGCCACCCGATGCGCAGCGGCAGCTTCATCGCGATGAGCCAGGCGGCGCTGTCCGCGCGCGACGGCCTGCATGCGATGGCGCGCGCGGTGAATTTCATGCACTGCGTGCTCGACGACCTGCACGCTGAGCTCGACGCGAACCCGCAGCGCGTGCGGCGGTGCCCCGCCGGGCCGGCTCCGGGCCCTTTTCGACGCTTTTCGCGCCGTTCCACTGAGTTATCGGACGAACAGTTATACTTGTCCGCTACATCATCCCCGCTACCGCCACGCGCTTCCCGACCGCACCAGATCTCTATGCGAATGAAATTGAAGAACATCGGCCTGATTGCCGCGGGCCTCGCCACGGGCGTGTTCGCCACGCTGCAGGTTTCCGCATCGGCCGAGCAGACCGCCACGGCGCCGCTTCCCCTCGACCAGCTCCGCCTGTTCGCGGAAGTTTTCGGACAGATCAAGCGCGAGTACGTCGAACCGGTCGACGACAAGAAGCTGCTGACGGCCGCGATCAAGGGCATGGTGTCGAGCCTCGACCCGCACTCGTCGTTCCTCGACAAGACCGACTATGACGAGCTGCAGGAGCAGACGAAGGGCCGCTTCGCGGGTCTCGGCATCGAGATCTCGCAGGAAGACGGCCTCGTCAAGGTGATCTCGCCGATCGAGGACACGCCCGCGTTCCGCGCCGGCATCCGTCCGGGCGACCTGATCACCCGCATCAACGACAAGCCGGTGCGCGGCATGACGCTCGACAAGGCCGTCAAGCAGATGCGTGGCGAGCCGGGCACCAAGGTCACGCTGACGATCTTCCGCAAGAGCGACGACCGCACGTTCCCGGTCACGGTCACGCGCGCGATCATCAAGGTCCAGAGCGTGAAGATGAAGATCCTCGATCCGGGCTACGCGTATGTCCGCATCACGAGCTTCCAGGAGCGCACGACGCCCGATCTCGCCCAGAAGCTGCAGGACATCGCGCGCCAGCAGCCGAACCTGAAGGGCCTCGTCCTCGACCTGCGCAACAACGGCGGCGGCCTGCTGCAGAGCGCGGTCGGCGTGGCCGGCGCGTTCCTGCCGCCCGACTCCGTCGTCGTGTCGACCAACGGCCAGATCGCCGATTCGAAGCAGGTCTACCGCGATACGTACGACAACTATCGCCTGCCGTCCTTCGACGGCGATCCGCTGAAGAACCTGCCGCCGGTCTTCAAGACCGTGCCGATGATCGTGCTGACGAACGCCTATTCGGCGTCCGCGTCGGAAATCGTCGCCGGTGCGCTGCAGGATTCGAAGCGCGCGCAGATCATGGGCAAGACGACGTTCGGCAAGGGTTCGGTGCAGACGGTCCGTCCGATGACGGCCGACACCGCACTGCGCCTGACCACCGCGTACTACTACACGCCGAGCGGCCGTTCGATCCAGAACAAGGGCATCACGCCGGACGTGCCGGTCGATCAGTACGCGGACGGCGATCCGGACGACGTGCTCGTAACGCGCGAAGTCGACTACTCGAACCACCTTGCGAACACGCAGGATCCGAACGAGAAGAAGGAACAGGAAGACCGCGAGCAGCGCCGCATGGATCAGCTGCGCATTCTCGAAGAGCAGAACGACAAGAAGACGCCGGAGCAGCGCCAGAAGGATCGCGATCGCAAGCCGATCGAGTTCGGCAGCGCCGACGACTTCATGATGCAGCAGGCGCTCAACAAGCTCGAAGGCAAGCCGGTCCAGGAATCGAAGTCGCTGCTCGCCGAGAGCACGACCAAGAGCCCGGCCGGCAAGGCTACGACCTCGAAGGCATCGGGCGCAAGCGCGAAGCCGGCAGCCGCACCGAAGCCCGCGTCGGCGCCGCAGTAAGCGCCGGCCGGCATCCGACGGGCCATCGCGGGAAGACCGCGATGGCCCGTTTTTCATGCGCGCCTAAAATAACGACACATACGCCGCCTCGCCACGACTCCCCATGAACGACGATCAACTCCTTCGCTACTCCCGTCACATCCTCGTCGACGAAATCGGCATCGAGGCGCAGCAGCGTTTTCTCGATGCGCATGCGATCGTCGTCGGCGCGGGTGGCCTAGGCTCGCCCGCCGCGATGTATCTCGCGGCATCGGGCGTCGGCACGATCACGCTCGTCGACGCCGACACCGTCGACCTCACGAACCTGCAGCGGCAGATCCTGCACGTGACGGCATCGGTCGGCCGCCACAAGGTCGAATCGGGGCGCGACGCGCTCGCACAGCTGAACCCCGAGGTGAAGGTGAACGCGGTCGCGGAGCGTGTCGACGATGCATGGCTCGACGCGCACGTGCCGCATGCGACCGTCGTGCTCGACTGCACCGACAACTTCGCGACGCGGCATGCGATCAATCGCGCGTGCGTCGCGCACGGCGTGCCGCTCGTATCGGGCGCCGCGCTGCGCTTCGACGGCCAGATCAGCACGTTCGATTTCCGCGACCCGGCCGCGCCCTGCTATGCGTGCGTGTTCCCGGAAGACCAGCCGTTCGAGGAAGTCGCGTGCGCGACGATGGGCGTGTTCGCGCCGACGGTCGGGATCATCGGCGCGATGCAGGCCGCCGAGGCGCTGCGCGTGATCGGCGAAATCGGCAAGACGCTCAACGGCCGGCTGATGATGCTCGATTCGCTGCGGATGGAATGGACGACGATGAAAATCGCGCGCCAGGCCAACTGCCCCGTGTGCGGGGGCCGGCACTGACGCGCGACGGGCATGCGCCTGTCGGCGCGTGCCTGGTGACACTTCGCTAAGGTTTTAGCGGCGACGCAGGCGCATCAAGCAGCCGCGTCCGCGCGCGGCTCCGCGACCGACAGGCGCTGCAGCGCGGCCTGCACTTCCTCCGGCTCGAACGCGGCAAGCACGTCGGCCGTCGGCTTTTCGAGCGCCTTCAGGTGCGCACGCAGGATCTCCTGCTTCACGACGAGCAGCTGGCTCGGGTGCATCGAGAACTCGGTGAGCCCCATCCCGAGCAACAGGCGCGTGAGCGCCGGATCGCCGGCCATTTCCCCGCACACCGACACGGACACGCCCGCGCGCTTCGCTTCGCGCAGCGTATAGGCGATCAGGTGCAGCACGGCCGGATGCAGCGGGTCGTACAGGTGCGCGACCGCGTTGTCCGCGCGGTCGATCGCGAGCGTGTACTGGATCAGGTCGTTCGTGCCGATCGACAGGAAATCGAACCGCTTCAGGAACAGCGGCAGCGCGATCGCCGCGGCCGGGATCTCGATCATCGCACCGAGGCGCACGTTCGGGTCGTACGCGAGCCCCGCGTCGTCGAGCTGGCGCTTCGCCTCGCGGATCAGGTCGAGCGTCTGGTCGATCTCCTGCGCGTGCGCGAGCATCGGGATCAGGATCTTCACCTGGCCGAACGCGGACGCGCGCAGGATCGCCCGCAGCTGCGTGAGGAACATCTGCGGCTCGGACAGGCTCCAGCGGATCGCGCGCAGGCCGAGCGCCGGGTTCGGCGCCGTCTCGTAGCCTTCGTCGAGCGCCTCGAGCGGCTTGTCCGCGCCGACGTCGATCGTGCGGATCGTCACGGGCATGCCCTTCATCCACTCGACCGCCCGCTTGTACGCGGCGAACTGCTCCTCCTCTTCCGGCATCTCCTTCTGATGCATGAACAGGAACTCGGAACGGAACAGCCCGACGCCGACCGCGCCGGCCTCGACGGCCGCCTTCGCGTCGTCGGGCAGCTCGATGTTCGCGTACAGCTCGATCTTGGTGCCGCACAACGTTTGCGTCGGCGAGAACTTCAAACGCTGCAGCTTGCGTTGCTCCAGCAGCTTCTCGGACTGCCGGTACGAATATTCCTCGAGGACGATCGGCGCCGGATCGACGATCACGATGCCCTGGTCGCCGTCGACGATGATCAGGTCGTCCTGGCGGATCAGCGCGCTCGCATGCTGCACGCCGACCGCGGCCGGAATGCCGAGGCTGCGCGCGACGATCGCCGTGTGCGACGTACGCCCGCCGAGGTCGGTGACGAACGCCTGGAACGACTGCGACTTGAACTGCATCATGTCGGCCGGCGCGATGTCGTGCGCGACGACGATCATCTCGTTCGTGCCGTTCTTGGCCGCGCGATCCAGTGCCTGCGACGCGGACGGCGCACCCGCGAGCGCCTTCAGCACGCGCTCGACCACCTGCTCGATGTCGGCCTTGCGCTCGCGCAGGTATTCGTCCTCGATGTCGTCGAAATGGCGCGTGAGCAGCTCGAGCTGCTCGGTCAGCGCCCACTCGACGTTGTAGCGACGCGTGCGGATCAGGTCGATGGTTTCCTGTACGAGCATCTCGTCGCTCAGGATCATCGCGTGGACGTCGATGAATGCGCCGACTTCGCTCGGCGTGTCGTCGGTCAGGTCGGCGCGCAGCGCTTCGAGTTCGTGATGCACGACCTCGAGCGCCGTGCGGAAGCGCTCGACCTCCGCATCGATCTGGTTTGCCTCGACCAGGTAATGGGCGACGTCGAGCGCCGCCGGCGCGATCAGATACGCTCGCCCGATCGCGATACCACGTGAGACGGGAATGCCATGCAGCGTGAAGGACACGCGCACCTCCTCTGTACAAGTAAAGCCGCGGCACACTGCTGCGATGCGCTTATGACCCCGGTTAGCGATTATAAATTCCGCGACTCCCCGCTGACTGCATGCACCGCAGCATTGCGCATTCCGCATCAATGCTTCCGACGAAAAAAATGCCGCGGAATCCGCGGCATTCTGACTGGAAACGGCAACGATCCCGCGTGCGGATCACTGGCCTTCGCCGAACTTGTCGGCGATCAGCTTCAGTAGCGCGTCCATCGCTTCCTGCTCGTCGGACCCTTCGGTCTCGATCGTCACGGTGCTGCCGATGCCCGCCGCCAGCATCATCACGCCCATGATGCTCTTCGCATTGATCTTGCGCCCGTTGCGCGTCATCCAGACTTCCGACTGGAAGTTGCCGGCCAGTTGCGTAAGCTTGGCCGATGCGCGCGCATGGAGCCCCAATTTGTTGACGATGGTGGTTTCTTGTTGAAGCATGATTCTCGGTCGGGTCGGTCGGGGCCGCCGGCGGCGCGCGTCGGCGGTGCTATCTAAAACGGAAAACGGGAAATCAGTGCGACTCGGTGCGCGGCTGCGGTTCGGGCGGAATCGGCGCGCACTGGCCGCAGCCGGTTTCCGTCGGCGGCGGCGGCGTACCGGCCGACACCTCGTGGACGCCCTTCGCGCCGCCGGACAGCGCCTTGTCGACCAGCTTGTCGAGCGGCACGGTGCGGTAGCAGACGGCCCGCACGAGCATCGGCAGGTTCACGCCCGCGAGCACGCGCACGTTGTCGATCTTGGCCAGCTGGCCCGCGATGTTCGCGGGCGTCGCGCCGTACATGTCGGTCAGCACGACCACGCCGTTCTCTTCCTTGAGCCGTGCGAGTTCCGCGTGCGCGAACGCCATCACCTGGGTCGGATCGCTGTCCGCCGTCACGTCGATACAGCCGATGCGGGCGGGCACGCCGCCATAGATGTGCGCGATGCAGTCCCGCAGCGCGGTGGCGAGCGGGGCGTGCGCGATGATCAGGATCCCGGCCATGTCAGATCGCTCCCGGCCGCCCCTGGCGGGCCGACACCCCGCGGCGGGGCAATGAGCGTAGCGAGTGTGGGAAACGTTCCATGTTCAGCCTTGCAACAGTTTCGGCCCGACCGCCGGGCCTTTGGTGCGCGATCGCGGCACCGGGCAAGCGGGCATTGTAGCAGGCCGGTCGAACTGCTCCGGCGACGGGGGACCTGCGCGGCCGCCGCCGGGGTTGCGCGGGAAAGCGGCCTACGCGGCCGCACGCTCCAGCGCGTCGATGAACATCGCGGCGACGTCGAAGCCCGTCTGCTCCATGATCTCGCGGAAGCACGTCGGGCTCGTGACGTTCACCTCGGTCAGCCAGTCGCCGATCGCATCGAGGCCGACCAGCAGCAACCCGCGGGCCGCAAGCACGGGCCCGAGCGTTTCGGCGATCTCGCGATCGCGCGCGGTCAGCGGCTGCGCAACGCCGAGCCCGCCCGCTGCCAGATTGCCGCGCACTTCGCTGCCCTGCGGAATCCGGGCGAGCGAAAACGGCACCGGCTCGCCGCCGATCAGCAGGATGCGCTTGTCGCCGGCCTTGATCTCGGGGATGAATTTCTGCGCCATCACCGAACGCGTGCCGTCGTGGCTCAGCATCTCGATGATCGAACCGAGGTTCATGCCGTCCGGCTTCACGCGGAACACGCCCATCCCGCCCATCCCGTCGAGCGGTTTCAGGATCACGTCGCCGTGCTCGGCATGGAATGCGCGCAGCCGTTTCGCGTCGCGCGTGACGAGCGTCGGCGCGACGAACTGCGGAAACTCGCCGATCGCGAGCTTTTCCGAATGGTCGCGGATCGACTGCGCCTTGTTGAACACGCGCGCGCCGGCACGCTCGGCCAGCTCCAGCAGCCAGGTCGACGTCACGTATTCCATGTCGAACGGCGGATCCTTGCGCATCAGCACCGCGCCGAACGATTCGAGGCGGCGCGCGTCGACCGGCCCGGCCTCGTACCACGTCTCGCGATGCAGGTCGTCCGGGTCGCCGACGAACGTGATGCGGCGCACGTCGGCCTCGACGGCCGAACCCGTCCACGCGAGGTGGTTCGGCTCGCACGCGTACACCGCATGCCCGCGCCGCGCCGCCTCGGCCATCATCGCGTAGGTCGAATCCTTGTAGATCTTGAAGCGCTCGAGCGGGTCGGCGATAAAGAGAATGTCCATGAGGTCCTGTACTTGGCGAAGGTCCGTTACACCTGGATGGCTTCGGGATCGGTCTTTTCCAGTTCGATCGACGACGCGATCAGCGACAGCCGCGCGACGACGCCGTACATGTAGAAACGGTTCGGCGGCGCGGCACCCGGCTTCGCGCCGGCATCCGGCAGCGCGGTGTGCTCGAAGCCGAGCGGCACGTAGTGCATGCCGGGCGCGTTCAGGTTCTGGTCGCGCTCGCGGCCGGCGTGCGTGCGGTAGAAGCCGCCGACCACGTAACGGTCGATCATGTACACGACGGGCTCGGCGACTTCGTCGCCGACGCGCTCGAACGTATACACGCCTTCCTGCACGATCACGTCGCGCACCGCGAGGCCGGCCTTCGATTCGGCCATCTGCGCGCGCTCGGCCTTCGACATGCGACCGATCTCGGCCGCGTCGTGCACGGTCATCACGCCGCGCCCCGCCGTGCCCGCGTCGGCCTTCACGACGACGTACGGCTTCTCGCTGATCCCGTATTCGCGGTACTTGCGCGCGATCTTCTTCAGCACGCCGTCGATCGCGTCGGCGAGCGCCTGCTCGCCTTCATGCGCCTGCCAGTCGACGCCTTCCACGTGCGCGAAATACGGATTCACCATCCACGGATCGACACCGACCATCTTCGCGAACTTCTTCGCGACGTCGTCGTAGCACGAGAAGTGCGTCGACTTGCGGCGCACGGCCCAGCCTGCGTGCAGCGGCGGCAGCAGGTATTGCTCGTGCAGGTTTTCCAGCACGGCCGGGATGCCGGCCGACAGGTCGTTGTTCAGCAGGATCGAGCACGGATCGAAATTCTTCAGGCCGAGGCGGCGCTGCGAACGCTCGAGCGGCTCGAGCACGATCTTCTGGCCGTCGGCCAGCGTGATCGGCGTTATGTCGGTGATGCTCGGGTCGAGCGAGCCGAAGCGCACGTTCAGGCCGGCCTGGCGCATGATCGTCGCGAGCCGTGCGACGTTTTCGAGGTAGAACGCGTTGCGGGTCGGCAGCTCGGGAATCACGAGCAGGTTCTTCGCGTCCGGGCAGATCTTCTCGATCGCGGCCATCGCAGCCTGCACGGCGAGCGGCAGCACTTCGGACGGCAGATTGTTGAATGCGCCGGGAAACAGGTTCGCGTCGACGGGCGCCAGCTTGAAGCCGGCGTTGCGCAGGTCCACCGAACAATAGAACGGCGGGGTATGTTCCTGCCATTCGAGCCTGAACCAGCGTTCGATCGCAGGCGTCGCGTCGAGGATCTTCTGCTCGAGTTCGAGCAGCGGACCGTTCAACGCCGTAACGAGGTGGGGAACCATGAATCACTCGCGAGCGGGAGAATGAAGATTGTAGAGCAATTGCCCTGCCCATTTGGGGATTGTTCCCGGCTTCGCAAGGGTTTGGAGGAAGTTTTCGGCTATTGACCCGATAGCGCGAAGGGTTATGCGCTACGGCAGTGGGTGACAGGAGAAAAAAAGCCCGCCGGGTGGGCGGGCCGAAGTCGCTGCGCTCATTCATGGCGGGCGCCGTCGTCGCGGCGGCCCGCCGGTCATCCTTGTGACTTATTCGACATGCTCGCCGTGCAGGACCACGTCGAGGCCTTCGCGCTCTTCCTCTTCCGACACGCGCAGACCGATCGTCAGGTCGATCAGCTTCAGCAGCACGAAGCTCAGCACGCCGCTGTAGACCAGCGTGATCAGCACGCCCTTGGCCTGCAGCAGCAGGCTGCCGTCGGCGCCGCCGATGTCCTTGACCGCGAACACGCCCGTCAGCAGTGCGCCGAGAATCCCGCCCACGCCGTGCACGCCGAACGCGTCGAGCGAATCGTCGTAGCCGAGCTTCGACTTGAGCCACGTCGCCGACCAGAAGCACACGACGCCAGCCGCGATGCCGATCACGAGTGCGCCCGTCACGCCGACGAAGCCGGCCGCCGGCGTGATCGCGACCAGACCCGCGACCGCACCCGACACGATGCCGAGCACCGACGGCTTGCCGTGCGAGATCCACTCGGCGAACATCCAGCCGAGCGCCGCGCAGGCCGTCGCGACTTGCGTCGTCAGCATCGCGAAGCCGGCACGGCCGTCGGCCGCGACCGCGGAACCCGCGTTGAAGCCGAACCAGCCGACCCACAGCATCGAACCGCCGATCATCGTCAGCACGAGGTTGTGCGGCGCCATCGATTCACGACCGAAGCCGATGCGCTTGCCGAGCATCAGGCACGACACGAGGCCCGCGATACCGGCGTTGATGTGCACGACGGTGCCGCCCGCGAAGTCGAGCACGCCATCCGACGACAGCCAGCCGGTCGGCTCCCACACCATGTGCGCGATCGGCACATAGACGATCAGCGACCAGAGCGTCATGAACACGAGCATCGCCGAGAACTTCATCCGGTCGGCGAACGCGCCGCAGATCAGGGCCGGCGTGATGATCGCGAACGTCATCTGGTAGACGAAGTAGACCGACTCCGGAATCGTCGTCGCCAGGTGGCTGACGGTCAGCGTCGTCGCCTTGTCGCCCTTGACGTAGGTCATCCCATGCAGGAACGCACGCGACAGGCCGCCGATGAAGCCGTTGCCCGGCGTGAACGCGAGGCTGTAGCCGACCACCGTCCACAGCACCGTGATCACCGCGGTGATCGCGAAGCTCTGCATCACGGTCGCGAGCACGTTCTTCTTGCGGACCATGCCGGCGTAGAACAGCGCGAGGCCGGGGATCGTCATGAACAGCACGAGCGCGGTGGAGGTCAGCATCCACGCGGTGTCGCCCGCACTGATCTTCGACGAATCAACCGAGAACGGCTCGGTCGGCGCGGCCGGTGCGGCCGGGGCCGAAGCGGCAGTGGCGGCCGACGCGTCGGT